>JBAWWQ010000130.1:0-4855 GCA_037146655.1 Chlamydiota bacterium
TGCAACTATGAATTACCGAAAACGGTTTGAAAAAAGTTATGCAAGAAGTCTATTGCCTGTATGATATCCTGTCATCTCACACCAATCACACCAAGCTTTAAACAAGACAGGTATCTTAACACGCACATAAGGCTTTATCTCACACATCTCCATCAGAAAAGCTTTGACAGGACTTGTCATTGCTTCAAGCTCCTCAATAGCTTGAGCAGATGATGAAGGTTGAATAAATTTACCTCTTTCTTTAAGTCTCGCAAGTCCTTGAATAGCCCATAACAAGATACTGGGTAGCTCTTTGCGCAACCTTACTAAAAGACCAATGTCCTCTTGACCTAAAAAGCTTTTTATAAGTCGTAGCACTATAAAACGTTTGGCTATAGCACCACTTGCGTCTCTCAGGTCAGGAAGTTCATTACTCATAATCGCTATCCTTGTAGGTAATTGAACAGTGATAGGAGGACGGAATTTCCTATCAATTGTTAAAGAATCCTCACCACTAATGCTAAGAAGCCTTTCTATGATTAAGCTGTTATTACCTCGACTATTGAGTCTTGCATCCGAGATAGTTGCTAACATCTTGTTCAAAAGGGGCTGTAAACCAAAAGCCCCTCCTAAACTTGAAAGTGTAGGGCCTACAACGTTAAAGATGCCTAAAAACTCCGTAAGAACACGCCCAATAGTTCCCTTACCGCTTCTAGGCGGTCCAATGATAAGCAAAATCTTCTGTTGACTTGTATCATAACCAAGAAGATAGCCAAACCACTCCTGAAGAGTATCTTGACTTTCTTTATCTTCTGACCAAATGCTGTTTAAAAACTTTAACCACTCTTGAGGCTCAGAGGCATTTGGATCAAAATCAAATGTCAGAGCATTGACATTCAAAAAAAGCGGTGTATGCGGAATCAAAGGCGTAAGAGGATCTTTTAACCAATCTTGCACATTTAGAAGGCCATTTTGAAACGAAATGAGATATTGAGGATCAGGATCGTTTCTACCATCAAGCCAAATAGCTCTGCTTGCAGGATGATGATCCTGATGCCGAATCGCTTTAAGTGCATCAATAATTTGATCTACTTTAAACTTATTAGGATTAAACCCCTCTATGCTTCCAGTGTCCGTGATTTGTTTTGCATCTCTCAAAAAATCATAAACCACCTTTCGTATGGCATTCTTATGTATCTCAAGATACTTACTCCCATCCCATTGCCAAAATGTATCAGAACAATACTGAAGTATTGGCAGGCCGTCATAAAGAAAATGGGCTTTAATCAAAGCTTCAGCAATCAAAAGAGGTGCATTTGCCTCAAATGTTTTTTCGCCAAGGTCTGCATGCAAGTGATTAAGTTCTTGTCTAAGCATCGCAACTTCCTCCTTTTTCTTTTGCAAAGCATTCCACCGATCATGAAATGCTTGCTCTTGTTGAAACTTAAAATTAGGTTTCTCCTCTTTTAAAGGAGCCTGTGCAAAATCTTCAGGTCGTAGCAATAGATCATATGTGCAAACATCTTTAAGCAGTTCCATCTCTTCTTGATGAATCTCTTTTTCAAGGATCTCTAAACGCGTTTCACGACCAGCTATTTTAGGATTAGTGGGGATGATGCCTTTTGGTAAAGATTTTATCTGGATATCACATTGTAAGTTTGCTGCTTCAAGGGCTTTTTGAACCTCTTCTTGATTTAGAGAATCACAAACCCACCCTTGAAACATACTATTCCACACACAGCCCAACGCCTTAAGGCGATTTTTAATTCCGTGACCCAGCTTATGCGGAAATCTTACTATCATCACTCTTGCTAATTCTTCATATTGCTCTTGAGAATTAGGTTTAAATTCGTTTATTATAAATGACATAAGGTTTACTCCTTGATAGGCCATCTTAACTTAAAGGGTGTGAGATGGCCTTTCTGTTATTTTCTTTTGGTCTTTTTCTTAAAACTATTTATGGAAATTTCCCATCACTCTAATGACTCCCTTTCAATAAGGAAAAAAGTGTTGTAGGTAAGACTAAACGTCGTTTTTTAAATTTAATGAACGCTTTTGATAACCCATTGAATTCCGCCTCATAAGCGAGCTTACGAAGCGAGCCCATACTTGGCCATTGATAGATTTCTGTAAAATTTTTGAACGTTAAAGGGATTTCCATTTCCACTTTATGATCGGTGGATGTATTTGCTTTTAAATTTGCTAACACATCTATAGAAGACACAGATAATTGATTACTCATATTGGACACTCCTTATCCAAGTTATTGTTTATGAGCTTAATTATCCTAATCTACTGGATTTAAGTAAGATGGTAAAAAAATCACGTAGGTATTTTTTTCTGATATAGTAAAAACACGTCTGAATGTAGGTGAGATATGCTGAATAAAAAAAAGAGTCCGTATTTTTTTACTTACCCTTTTTCGCTTTTCCACGTACTTTTTCATAACGAGCCCTAGGATCTACTCCACTTTTTTGTATATGACTCATCCAAGTATCATACGCATAATGATTCTTAAACTTACTTTTTTGCACATAATCTTTGTACGCTAGATTGCGTTGAGCTTTAGGGTTATTATCCCAAAAATCCTTCGCAAAAAAAATAGCTTCCTGTGATTTTATTTGAGGTTGTGTAAGTGGCTTTGACACAACAACAGGTTGTACCTTTGAACTTTCTGCTAATGGCAAAGTCTCTACCTGTTGCATTCTATCTACCTGCCTATGAAGATATCCTTTAAACAAACTCAAAAGTCTCTCGTAATCTCTCCTATAGATCCGATACTCCTGTAGAAGAAATTGCATCATAGGTGAAGGTGCACCATCAAAGCTCTGACGAAGAGCGACCTTAGCCCCGAGCGCAATGAGAGCCTTACCTCTTTCTAAGGCAGTTTGATACAACTTTTCACGAGCTACATTCCATCGACCTTTAATCCCCTTAAAAAAAGGCAATTCTTGTGCTGTATAACATCTCTCAAGAAATCTCATTCTACTCCAGCAAACGGCAGGGCTTAGCTCTGCCATGCTTTGTAATTGTCTGCATCTTTCTTCTGGAGTATGCAACTCCATTGCGGGAGGTACTATAAGATCCAGATAAATTCTTTCTACCCTTTTCTTGATAGAAGTTTGTCTATAGAAAACCCTCTTATGGAAATTTATCTTCTTGTCCTTCTTAGCCAATTTAAGAATACTTATCTTAATCCGTCGAGGAGGTTTCTCTATTGTAGAAATTGTTTCAAAGACATCTGAAGTCAAATCACCTGTCATCAAAACTATTTGCAATAACCGAGACATCTTCTTCATTAAACGGCAAAAAGGTGATTCATAGACAAACTCTTGAATAGCAAAAATAGCATGCTGATAAGCTGATAAAGGCGTTATCGTATACGGTGGTAGTATTTTGTCTTTTTCCATCGGCACCTTCCAAAGCATGCTCATCCACTTGATTCTCACCAGCTGCTTCCTATGCTTTACGCTACGGTGGTATCGCCAAAGCTTATCCCAATGCTCCTCAAGCAATTTCAAGTTAGCTTGATTGCGCTCTTCTTCCTGTTGCTTTATCTCCTGCTCGCATCTTTGAAGATCAAACGACACAAGCGGATGAACCGAAAGCTTTTGCACGAGACACACCAATAAAAACCAAAAGGATTGATCCTCTTTGCAATCAAGAATGCGTTCGACAGCACCATCAACATGCTCTTCAAAAAGACTTGGCTTGTCTAATAAATACAACTCTTCCGATACCGTCATGAAGTTTTCTCCGATTTTCCTATGATGTCGTTGTTTGTTTTCTGTAGAAGCTTAGCTATATGCTCTTTATTAAAATGGGCATACCTTCTTGTCATGGTAGGAGATCGATGACCTAGCACTTCCATGAGCTCTCCTTGTGTTGCACCACCCATGGCAAGATGAGACGCTGCCGTGTGCCTAAGTGAATGGAAGACTACATCTTTCAACCCAAGCTCTTTTAAAACCGATTGAAAAGCCTTTCTGATCATGGAATAAGGATCTCTCTTAGCAGGATCTCTTGAAGGAAACACAAACTCTTCCTTATCAGCTTGTCCTTTCTTGTCTTTAAGAAGAGCATAGATCTGATCAGGCATAGGAAGGATTCTTACATCGTGGTTCTTTGTCACCTCTAAAGTGATCAGCCTATTTTCAAAATCTATATGTTTCCATTGGAGATCCGCTACCTCACCAAATCTCATACCGAGAGATGCTGCCATCAATACCATGCCATAGAGATTAGGATTCTTATGAGCCTTACAAGCCTGAAGAAGAGATTGAAGCTCATCTTTACTTAAAAACCGAGTCCTACCTTTATGCTCAGGTAACTTAGAGACTCTTCTAAAAGGATTCTCATTAATCCACTCCCACTCTTTGCAAGCGATAGAAAAGGCCTTGCTAAGCGTTGCCAGATACCTGTTAACTGTTGGCCCTGATCTCAAAGTATTTTTAGGCGTACACTCTTTGAGTAACGCATCTTTAGCCTGTGCTAAGAGTGATGGTGTAATATCACCAAGGAACTTCTTGCCATATCGATTTTCCCACCATTGGAGGTGTGTTATTTGAGTTTCAAGTCTCGCTGGATACTTACTTAGGTAAAGATTCTTATACTGCTCTATAAGATCTTTAACGCTGTATTTACGAGCTTTTGTTTCTTGAGGCATCCTGCCTTCTAAGATTGAGCTTTCAGTTGTTCTTACCCAGTTCTTAGCAGCCGTCATCGTGGTAAAAACTTTTCTTAAAGGTTTAGCGTGCTTTCTTCTCACTTCTGCATGATAGGTGCAGGAACCGTCTTTCTTTTCATACTTGCGTATGCATCTGATGTTATCTGTGCCTTTAGCCATATCTAGAACCTATATTGAGCAATATAAATT
>JBAWWQ010000131.1:0-4832 GCA_037146655.1 Chlamydiota bacterium
TTCTGTATGTGTTTTTAAAATAGCTAAGGCTTCAGAAGAAAGGGTTGTCTGGGAGGCGATATAACTGCTGTGGCCGATAAAAACTTTATAACGGTTGTTTTGAAGCTCAACCTCTCCTTCGAGTCCATAGCCAGGTATAGATTTAAAAGAAAGAAGTTCATGAAAAAGAATCTGTTTTTGGCTAGCATATTCAGTGATGGCTTTTGCAATAGGGTGGTTAGCGACTCTTTCTAAGGTTGCAGCTATTGAAAGTGCTTCATCAAGAGAGATAAGATTTCCAGAAATTTTCTTGAAATCTAAACATTCAAGTTTGCCTGTGGTTAATGTACCAGTTTTATCAAAAGCAATAGAGGTACATTTTGCTAAAGCATCTAGAGAAACGCCTCCTTTTAAAAGAACCCCTTTTTTAGCGCAAGCGCTAATGGCACTTAGATAAGCTGTTGGAGTTGCTATAATAATAGCACAAGGAGATGCTGCAATAAGGAAAGCTAGTCCTCTATAGATGGACCCTTCATATCCTGTAAACGGTATATTAAATATGTAGGGTAAAGCTAAAATAAACAGCGAGGATAGACAAATAATGGTTATGGCATAAATACGACTAAACTTATCTAAAAATTTTTGAACACGGGGTTTTGTATCTTGTGCATGTTGAATCAGTTTCATAATCCTAGATAAAGTCGATTCTGCACTTGTTTTAAGCACCTCAAGAACTAATACCCCATCTAGGTTGCGACAACCAGCTTGTAACTTGTCACCCTCTTTTTTAGAAAGAGGTTCGCTCTCTCCTGTTAGGTGAACAAAATTCACAAAAGAAGATCCTTTAATAATTTCTCCATCTAGTGGGACAATGTCACCTGGTCTTACGATGATTTGCGCTCCAACTATAATTTCTCTAAGAGATTTTTCATAGATGGAACCATCTGGTAAAAGTACTTGGGCAAATGCTGGGGCAATTTGATGGAGTCTATATAAAGCGCTTTTAGATTTTTTTTCTACAGCATCTTCCATAGCACCAGATAGAGAGAAAAGGACAAGTAAAAGGCCGCCTTCTAAAGCGCTATTAATTAAAACAGATAAGAAAGCCGCAAGGGTCATTAACACATCAATATTGATCTGGAAATTACGGATATCTTCAATGGTGTCAATAAGGGCTTTTGTCCCCCCAAAAAAATAGACTAAAATAAGGAAAAGATAGGATAGATCTTTATGAAAAAAAGATAAGATAAAGGCACATAGCAAAAAAAAAGCAGCTAGTAAAGAGGCTTTTAAACGAAGATATTTCCCATATTTTTTTGAAGAATTTGTTAAAACAGGGCTTACAGTTTCTTCTAAATCGGAGGAAAAGAATTCATCAAAGAGATAGGGACCTTTGCTCATTATTGTAACTTCAAAAAGTGAAGAAGAGATTCATAAAGAAAATAGGGGATGGCAAGAGCTACAGCGCTCATACCAAGCGACCATATAGCATACTTGGTAGCATCATTGCCCAGATATTTTGCCGTAAATATACTAGACCCTATTTGAATGCAAAATACTGCCCCATATATTCCATAAGTATAGTTTAGCATAAGAGCTCCAAGACATAGAACACTAGCACATAAAACCCCTAAAAAAGCGCCCGTGCATTGTTTAAGTGGGTGCTCAAAAGAACCTAAAGAGAGGCCGAGCTCTTCCTCTAGCATAATTTGTAAAAGACGATTGTCATCAGCCATTAAAACTTCTACAACTTCTTGGAGTTGTTTATCTTTAAAACCTTTAGCGTGATAAAGCTCTAAGAGCTCTTTTTTTTCTTGGTCTCTATGGTGATCGATTTCCCATTTTTCTTGTTGGATAAGCCGGTGAATTCTTTCTAGATGAGACCACCCTAAAAAAGCACTTCTACAAGTTTTCCAAATAAGAAGGGTCATACTTGCTAAGGTAAGCAAGGTTATCTTCTGTAAAAACGTTAAATTTATAGGATTTAGTAAAATCCATACAAGGGCCAGCACTATAGAAGTATCTCTTGCAGCATCTGCTGAAGCTAAAACAGCACCAGGAGGTTCTACCCCATGGGCTGCTTCGGAGGCTTTAAGCCCTTTTTTTCTGGCTTCTATCAGATGATCCACAACAGATTTTTCGTTAAAATGAGAAGGATGTGACATAAGTTCTTAAGTTTTTTTCTTTAGCATACTAGATATAAGTCTTAAGAGAAAAGGTTAAAAATTAACCTTTTTCAAATAGTATTTTTGTGAATTTACATAAGGTTAAGTGATCTTCTGTTGAGATTAGCTCTCTTGTAGAGTGCATGGCCAGTAGCGCAGATCCTATATCGACAGTTGTTATACCCATAGCAGTAGAGGCAATCGGACCTACTGAGGATCCGCCACGTATTTCTGAATGAGAGGCAGTCAGTTGATAGGGTATCTTATTTTTTTGACAGAGATGAGTGATTGTTGCAATAGAATGGGCTGTAGAGGCATAAAGCATATTAGCATTTTGTTTAATAATAATACCATGACCAAGTAGTGGGTGGTCTTGGGGATCGTACCTATCTTTAAAGTTTGGATGAAATCCATGAGCTACATCTAAAGATACACAGAGAGATTTGTTTTTTATTCTTAAAAAATCCTCTTCATTAATTTTTAGGGAAAGGCAGATCCTTTTAATGACTTCTTCTAAGAAAGGAGAGGCTGCTCCTTCTCTTGAATGAGAGCCAATTTCTTCATGGTTCCAAAATGCAGTCATAGAAATTGTGGATTCTTGCTGAGTTTTTGCTTCGATTAATCCCCTAAGCGATGCATGAGCACTAGAGAGATTATCTAAACGGTAAGCACCAATGAGTTCTTTAGAAGACCCTAAAAAAGTCGGAGCTTGCGTAGGAACTAAATAAAGATCATACCCTAAAACAGCTTCGTGTTTAATATGAGATTTTATAATTTTTTCTAAAGAATTTTGCTCAGTATCTGATAAGCCAATAAGAGGACAGAGGTGATCTTGTTTATTTAAATACTGGATAGGGACTCCATCTTTTTTTTCTTGCAAATGGATTGCTAAAGAAGGGATTGTCATAGGGTGGTCTTTTGTAAACACAAGATGCTGAGTTATTTTTTTTTCATCATCTACATAAACCTGTCCAGCTAATGCTAAATCCCTATCAAACCATGTACTAAGAAGTGGACCTCCGTAAGATTCAATACGAAATAAATTCATGTTGTGTGAACGAAATTCTGCATGAGGTTTTATTTTAAGACAGGGACTATCTGTATGAGAAGCGCAAATTACAGCATGAGATGGAGTTTTTTTAGGCAAACAGAACGCTACTAAAGAGCCGCCTCGTTGAACAAAGTATTTGCCTTCAGCATGAAGATCCCAACGGTCATTTTCATCTAAAGAGATAAAACCTTCTTGGAGAAGACGAGTTGTGATTTCATGAGCAGCATGCCAAGGTGAAGGAGAATGTTCTAAGAACTTAAAAAAATCCTTTAAAATTTCTGACATTTTTTTCTCCCTATCTAGATAGTTTATGAAATATTACATTATCATAAATCCTGTTAAAATAACAAAGCGTTTGAAGGATCGAGATTTTTGAGAAAATCTTCTGCTGGAATACAAGGGATTCCATCTTTTTGTAATTTTTCTTTGCCTCGATAAATAAAAGCTAAGGAAGCTTCAGGATAATCTTTTTTAAATTCTTTTAGCCCTCTAAGATCAGAAGAAGAGATGACTTTGTTGTTTTTGACTTCAAAAGCATAAAAAGCTTTTTCTCCATACACAACAAAATCTACTTCAAGACCTGCTTGGGTTCTCCAAAAAAACAATTCAGATTTTTCTTTTTGAAAATCGATCCAATAACGGAGGTGTTCTGCTATTAAGCCTTCAAGAGCTGCTCCTTCAGCTTCTGTAGAAGAGTCTACAAATCCTTGTTGTTTCAGAGCTCTATAAATGCCTGGATCAAAGTAGTAAAATTTTGGATGTGCTGTTGTAGCTCTTTTTGCTCTTTTTTTAAAAACAGAAATGGTATAGCCAAGTAATAAATCTTTTAAAATTTGAAGATGAAATTCTACTGTTTTTCTTGACACTTCACATTCTCTTGAAACATTAGTGAGGTTAAGAATAGATCCATGAGAATGGGCCATAGCTTGTAAAAATCTAGAAAATTCTCCAATTTGTCTAACAAGAGCTTCTGATTTCACCTCTTCTTGCAGGTAAAGATCAACATAGGCCTCTAATTTTTCATTTTCTATAGAAGAGTTCCAGATCAGAGGGATCATTCCTGTTTTTAAAGCCTTTTCTAAATAAAATTCTTCTTTTAATTCGAAGGCAATAAAAGGATGGAAATTTTTCCATAAGGCACGTCCTGCAAGTAGATTGACTCCACCTCTTCTTAATTTTCTACTACTAGATCCTGTGAGAATAAATTGTATATGTTGTTTTTCTTCAATAAGTCCATGAACAACATCTAAGATTTTAGGGACTTTTTGAACTTCATCAATCACAACACGAGTTGTTTGAGGATTAGCGTCTATACGTTCTCTAAGTAGCTCAGGATGCATAGAAAATAGTCTTTCTTCGCGAGGATCTAAAAGATCTATCCATAAAGCGTTTGCATATGCATGCTTTAACCAAGTAGTTTTTCCTGTACCTCTTGGTCCAAAAAGAAAGAAACTTTCCCTTTCTGGGGCTTTAAAAGTTCTTTTGTAAAACAAATTTCACCTGAAGTTGCCATTTTTAAGCCTATTTTGGCAACTTTAGGGTAAATTTGCAATAGTTTAACTTAAAGTGCTTTTGTTTAGATAGTTAATCTATTATTTTTGGCCCTTTCAAGCGTGAAGTGCACAAGAGCCATAAAC
>JBAWWQ010000132.1:0-4756 GCA_037146655.1 Chlamydiota bacterium
GAACTGCCTTATCACTCGCTCTTGGAGTAGCTACCAGTCGAGATCTTAACCAAGAAAATTACCATGTCTTACCCATCTTAGGCGATGCTAGTTTAACATGTGGCTTAACCCTTGAAGCATTAAACAACCTTCCACAAACCTTAAAAAGGTTTATTATTGTCTTAAACGATAATGCCATGTCTATTTCGAAAAACGTTGGGTCGATCACAAATATTTTAAGTCGTTTTTTTCATCCTAGTTGCTCAGATGGAGTAAAAAATCCTAATAACACAGCTTCTTTTTTCGAGCATTATGGACTTAACTACTTAGGACCCATTGATGGACATAACCTTAAAAAACTCATTGCAACTTTAGAACTTGCTAAACAAAGCTCTACCCCTTGCATCATCCACGCATTAACAATCAAAGGGCAAGGGATGCTAAGTGCTATAGAAAATCCTACAACCTATCATGGGGCTCGCCCTTTTGAACCTTTAACTGGAAAATTTCTACCTAACCCCTCAACAAAGCCCACTTTTCCTCAGATTTTTGGTAAACACCTTTTACAAATGGCAGATGAACATCCAAACCTCATTGTTCTTACCCCTGCTATGCCAGCTGGATCTTGTTTAACTGCGTTAATAGAAAAATATCCAAAACGCTGCCTTGATGTAGGAATTGCTGAAGGTCACTGCGTGACATTTGCCGGCGGCTTAAGCTATGATAGAACAAAAAAAGTCATTGTTAGCATCTATGCAACTTTTTTACAAAGAGCTTTCGACAATCTATTCCAAGATGTATGTTTACAAAACCTTCCTGTAATTTTTGCATTAGATAGAGCAGGTCTTGCAGGTGGTGATGGGTCGACACATAATGGCATCTACGACATTGCTTTTTTAAACGCTATGCCTAATATGATCCTCGCTCAACCACGTAATGGCCATAAATTAAAAGAGCTTTTAGAAAGCGCCCTTACCTACAATCTTCCAGTAGCCATCCGTTACCCTAACCTCTCTACAGAAACACCTAGCCTCCCCTTGCTACCCTGCCCTATTGGAAAAGGTGAGATTCTTCATAAGGGCTGTCATTTAGCTATCCTTGCATTAGGGCACAAATGTGAAACAGCTCTGCAAGTGAAGGATTTGCTAGAAAAAGAAGAGATCTATCCAACCATTGTTGATCCTATCTTTATCAAACCTCTTGATACAGAACTTCTCTATCAACTTTTTCTAACACACCCCTTTATAGTCACCTTAGAAGAACATTCTTTAGAAGGTGGCTTCGGACAACTTATCAATAGTTTTGCGATGACGCATGGATTAACAAATAACATTTTAAATCTAGGAATCCCAGGCATCTATGTAGAGCATGGGACACATGCAGAGCTTACTAAGGAATTAAAACTCGATGCTGTAAATGTTGCCAACACTATTATAGACCACTTCTCTTTAAAACTTTTAACTCCTCAACTATCATGACTATCGCCTTATTTCCTCATACAACACATCAAGAAACAGATAAGCTATGCAAGGAAATTATCAGTTTTTTTCAAAAGCACCATGTTCCAGTTGTTGTAGAAGATGAGCTTGCTGCACGGTTTAATCTCCCACCTTTATCCTCTGCTAATGTGTCAGAAATTAAATTCCTTATCTCAATGGGAGGTGATGGGACGATTTTAAATCTTGCTCATAAATATCGCCATCTAGACGCTGCTATTTTAGGCATTAATCTTGGTCATTTAGGTTTTATGGCAGATATTCCTATTAGCGATCTCATTCCAAGCTTAAAAGATCTACTTGAAGGTTCTTACACAATAGAAAATAGAATTGTTCTTGAAGGAACATCTCCTCAAATGCAAACCTCTTATGCAATTAATGACTTTGTGATTCATCGGGCTCAAAACCCAAGCCTTATTCAATTTTCAATCTATTTAGACGATCTTTATCTAAATACGTTTGAAGCAGATGGTATCATTCTAGCAACCCCGAACGGATCTACAGCCTACTCACTTGCAGCAGGAGGTCCTATTTTAAGCCCAGGTCTTGACGGAATCGTGATGACTCCAATATGTCCTCACACAATTTCTAACCGTCCTATTGTACTAACCACCTCTCATGAAATCAAAGTCCAATATTTAAGCCATTATCATCCTATAGAAGTCATCGCTGATGGAATTGATAAATTCAGTCTTAACCATGGTGAATCGTTCCGATTTAAAAAAAGCCAAAAAATCTTCAGACTTGTCAACCTAAATCGAAGAGATTACTTTACAACTCTTCGCACAAAACTTGGTTGGGCTGGAAAACTTCGGTAAGATTGTGTTAAAGTCCTTTTTCTCCAAAACAACCTCTTCCTCTGTTTATGAAACTTTTGCCTGGGTTTTTCTTCCTACATTTTTAACTCTTTTAAGTATGGGCTTTTTCCTTCGAATGGGTTGGATTGTAGCTGTCACAGGTCTTACCCAAACTTTTTGTCTCATTAGTATTGCTACTGCTATTTCTGTGATCACAGCTCTTTCTATTTCATCCATGATGACAAATATCAAAATGGAAACGGGGGGGATTTATTTTTTACTTTCTCGTACCTTTGGGATAGAAGTAGGATCGGCAATTAGTTTGCCCCTTTTTTTAGCACAAGCCTTTAGCGCAAGCTTTTATGCTATAGGTCTTGCTGAAATTCTTCATATTCTTTTTCCCATTCTTCTTATTAAAGAAACAACGCTTGTTCTATTACTACTGATGACACTTATAGTCCTCATCTCTCCCCAGCTTGTTTTAAAAACTCAATTTTTCCTATTTATCTGTGTATGTTTTACACTCCTCTCTTTTTATCTAGGACCAGTAGTAGAAAAGCCTCTTGAAGCCATATCTTCCAAAGGGTCTTTTTGGCTAGCTTTTGCTATGTTTTTTCCAGTTGTCACAGGGATAGAAGGAAGCTTAGCTCTTATCCATCGATTTAAAAAACCCTCTCTTTCTATCCCTTTGGGGATTTTATCGGCTTTAGCTTGTGCTTTTTTCATCTATATCTCTACCGCTTATTTATTAGCACTGAAGGCTCCCCACGCTATCTTACTAAACGAGCCTTTAGTCATGGAAAAACTCTCACTTGTCCCCTCCATTGTATTAATTGGCGTTTTAGCAAGTAGCTTTAGCGCAGCTTTAGCATCCATTTTAAGCGCTTCTACAACACTTCAAGCTTTTGCAGAAGACAAAATCATCCCCAAATTTTTTAGTTACACAAAAAATTCGTCTCCCATCTTTGCTATCCTAGCTACAATTGTAGTAGCTGTAACTGGTATTTTTTTTGGAAGTCTTAACGCTTTAGCCCCTCTACTTTCTATTTTCTTTTTAATTGCTTATGGGATGTTAAGTGCTGCTACAACAATAGAAACTGTGATAGAAAACCCGAGCTGGAGACCCACTTTAAAACTCCCTTGGTTTATTCCTCTTACAGGGGCGCTCCTTTGCTGCTCTGTGATGCTTATGATCAATCCAGGGATGGGACTTTTGGCAACTTTGTTAATTTCTTGTGTCCATTTTCTCATGAAAAAAAGGCATATTCATTCTTCTTGGCAAGATCTCCGTTATAGTATTTTACTATTTTTATCTCGCTATGCCATCTATGAACTTAACACTTTAGAACCCTCTCCTAAAACCTGGAGACCCAACCTCCTTGTTTTTATGGGGGATCCTTTACTAAGAGCCCATCTAACAGAGCTAACAGGAGCCCTTACCCATAAAAAAGGTTTTTTAATTATCTCCTCTATCCTCCCCTCAGAAGCGTCTACAACAATTGCTCACGAATCCCATAAGCTATCTCTTTTTCTAGAAAAAACCCATACCCCAGCTCTTGTAAAAACCCAGTATGCACCCACTTTGCTTACAGGAATGAAAACACTTATTGAAACGTTAAGTCTTGGACAGGTAACACCCAATACCATCGTTTTAGGGGCTTCTGATAAAGAAGAAAAAAAACTCTTGTTTGCAGAGGTTATCCGCTTTGCCTATGAAAACAAAAAAAATGTAATCATGATCCGAGAGAATGCTTTAAAAACGTCTCTGTCTAAGAAAACCATAGATATTTGGTGGGGTGGTCAAAGTAGGCATAATTCTGAACTTATGGTAGTATTAGCTTATATGCTTCAAACAAGCTATGATTGGAAAGGGTCTACTGTCACCCTAAAAACTGCTGTTAATATCTTAGAAGATGCCGCTCCTATGCAAAACAACTTAGATACGTTCCTTAAAACATCACGCCTACAACTAAAAACAGATATTATCCTACATAAAGAAGGCGATATTTTAACAGATACCATTAAACAGCACTCTAACCTTGCAAACCTCGTGTTTTTAGGTCTTCGCCCTCCAGAAGCAGAGGAATCTACTGAGCACTATGCAGAATATTACATCACACTGCTTAAGAAAACCGAAGGGTTTCCAACTGTTGCCTACGTACTAGCTAGTGAAGATCTAGAATTTAGCCAGATTTTACGCTAATAGTGGCGCAAATAGCCCCTTTTTGCGCCACCTAATTAAATGCTGGAGGCATAGGGAAATCTGTCTATATACCTTTGGCTATACCTCAACTAATCGATGAATATTTTGAAAAACTTTTAGATAAAGCAAATGCAGTTAAAGACCCTTTTGAGCAAGCATTTTTTATCATGGTACACCTTCCTTATCTTCAACCATTTCTAGACGTCAATAAACGGGTTTGACATCATCCTCTCCCTAAAGGAAGAGGATTCCTACGGCATTCAGTTAAACGCTAACTGATT
>JBAWWQ010000133.1:0-4686 GCA_037146655.1 Chlamydiota bacterium
CCTTTGCTCAGGGATGACTAAGATATCTTGCTGCACGAACACCTTGCAAAAAATTCATAAAATGTTAAAGTCTGATCTCATTTTTTAAAAAGTTTACATATCAAAGGTTATATGTTATCAAAAATAGGAAATAGTAGCATCTTTACAAAAAACAAAAATATCCTAGCGCTTGGCTTAGCCGTAGGCTTAGGGTGCCTTGTTTGGTTTTCTCCTTTACCCAAGGGGATTACCCTTCAAGCATGGCATATGCTTGCCATTTTTTTATTTACTGTCATAGGAATTATCTTAAAGCCACTTCCCATGGGAGCAATTGCTTTAATAGGCCTTGCCCTTATAGCTGGCACAGGGACTCTTTCTATTGATGAAGCTTTTAGTGGTTTTAGTCATAACATCGTATGGCTAGTTGTCATAGCATTTTTTATTGCTAGAGGTTTTATTAAAACAGGACTTGGGTCTAGAGTAGCCTATGGAGTGATCGGTGTTGTAGGAAAAAGTACTCTTGGAATGAGTTATGGTATTTTAGCAACAGATTTATTGTTATCTCCTGCTATCCCTAGTTTAACAGCTAGATCAGGAGGGATTATTTTTCCAGTGGTATCAGCTTTAAGTAAAGCCTTTGGAAGTGAGCCTCATAGTCATCCTAGGAAATTAGGTTCTTTTTTATTTCTTACAGCTTTTCAAGGCTCTGTGATTACAAGTGCCATGTTTTTAACGTCGATGGCTGGCAATCCACTTATTGCAGAAATCGTAGCAAAAGCTGGAATAAATCTTAACTGGGGGACTTGGGCTTTAGCAGCTTCAGTACCAGGCCTCATCAGTTTAATTTTGATTCCTTTGATTCTTTATAAATTTTATCCACCAGAAGTTAAACAGACGCCTAATGCAAAATCTTTTGCAAAGTCTATGCTTAAAGAGCAGGGTAGAATGAGTTCACAAGAATATATTATGCTAGGTGTTTTTGCGATTCTTATCTTCTTATGGATAGGTGGCGCTTGGTTAAAAATGAATGCTACAACAGCTGCTTTAATCGGCCTTTGTTTTCTTATGCTTACAAAGGTTTTATCCTGGGATGAAATTCTTAAAGAAAAAGCTGCTTGGGACACTTTAGCATGGTTTGCAGTCCTTATTATGATGGCAACTTATCTGAATAAATTAGGGTTAACAACTTGGTTTAGCGAGTTTATTGTCGTTCATCTGAAAGGATTAGATTGGAAATGGGCTTTTGGAGTTCTCGCTTTTATTTACTTTTTTTCTCATTACTTTTTCGCAAGTAATGTAGCCCATATAGGCTCCATGTATTCTCCATTTTTCTTTTTAAGCGTAGCGTTAGGAGCCCCTCCTATGTATGTCGCTTTAGTTTTAGCTTTTTTTAGTAGCCTTTTTGGTGGATTAACCCACTATGGCTGCGGTCCAGCTCCTATTTTATTTGGTGCCGGTTACGTCAAAATTCTAGATTGGTGGAAATTTGGCTTTGTCTTCGCTATTATAAATATCTTTGTTTGGATGTTTTTAGGTGGAGCTTGGTGGAAACTTATAGGCCTTTGCTAAAAGCCTTATAATGCGCTAAGGTTCTTCTTAGCGCATTTTTTTAAATGAAAATTACACTATTTGTCGTTTTTAAATTCAACCATTTATAAAATCAGAGCTATCTAAGACTGTACCTACTGAAAACTGGTTAACTCTAGCAATTTGACAGTGTGTTTGTTATCGTATAACTTATGGTTTAAGTGGCGTTAAATAATGATTCATATTTTTAAAAAACCTCTTTTTAAAAAACCTGAAGTGTTTTTAGAGGAATTACTCCGTCTTTATGGAGATAAACCTATACAGGATGCGAAAGGGGATACATTAGCTCACCTTTGTATTCAATATGAAAAGTACAACTTTTTGCCTCGGTTAAAGACTCTTTTAGATATACCCAATCATGCTAAAGTGACTCCAAGACAGCTTCTTGATTACCTAGATCTTTCGCATAATCTTATTCAAGATACTCAATCTTCGCTTGCTGTTTATCGAACAAAAGAAAAGCGACTAGATTGTTTTTCTGATGAAGAAATTTTAAAAAACTTTAATTTCCGATATAGTGACATGCTGAAATTTCAAAAATTCTCTTATTTAAAATGGGTTAATAAAGAGTGTCATAAATACCTTTTAGCAAATGAAGTTAGAAAACAAAATCATTGGAAGACCCATTTGTATGGGATTAACTTTACAGATAAAAGAGTTCCTAAGGTGTATGTCAAATGGATCAATCCTTTAGTGGGGTATGGTCTGTTTGCTTTAGAAGATATTCCCTCTTATACATGGATAGGGGAGTATACAGGAGTTATTAGAAAAAGAAATCGTCATTTAGATCAATATAATAACTATATATTTGGTTACGTAGTGGCCAGTGCAGATACACCATTTGTAATTGATGCTCAAAATCAAGGTAATTATACAAGATTTATTAATCACAGCGATGAGCCTAACTTGCGATCTACATGGCTTGTTTCCGACCATATAGGTCATATTATTTTAGTAACTCAACAAAAAATCCTTAAACATACCCAACTCACTTATGATTACGGAATGGATTATTGGAAAAAAAGAACAGCTCCCTTCGAGCTAGCTTGAGCCCTTTTGCAGATTTAAGTTATACTAAAAACAAAAAGATGAGGTTGAAATGGTTGCTTTTATTTTTCGCTTGATTATGACAACAATAGCCGTTGTTATATCTGCATACTATATTCCAGGTCTTGAAATTAAAGATCTAACAGATGCTGTAATATTTGGAATTGTTTTAGGATTTATCAATGCCTTTATAAGGCCAATTATTAGTTTTTTAACACTTCCTATCACAATGCTTACACTAGGACTTTTTGCTTTAGTCATTAATGCATTCACTTTTTGGCTGGCGAGTGAAATTTCTTATGGTGTGCATATTTCAACAATTGCAGGTGCTTTTTGGGGTGGAGGCATAGTTTGGATAGTGAGCATATTTGCAAATATTTTTGTCAAAAGTAATAAGCTAATTTAAAAATTTTTATGAATTTTTTTTCAAATAGATGGTTATACATCAATGAACCTGTTGTCAATATGAGGGAACTTCCTTCTAAGGACTCTAAAGTCGTTTCTCAAGCGGTGTTTGGTGAAGAAATTGCTTTAGAAAAATCAGTAGGGGAGTGGGCTTACATTAGAAGCTCAGATACTTACACAGGGTGGATGTTACAATCTTCCTATGTAGAGCTCAATACCCCCTATACCCCCAATCTTTCCATCTCTAGATTATCCTCCCATTTATATGCAGTAGAAGATACTGAGTTTGGCCCCATAAAAACTCTTCCTTATCAAACAAGGTTGCAAGCAATAGGGGAGGGGGATAGATGGATAGAACTGCTTTTACCAGATCAAACTAAGGCATATATTCAAAAAGGAGATGTATCGGCGGAAGCTAAACTTTATACAAAACAAGATCTTTGTGTATTTAGTCAAAAATTTTTAGGCCTTCCTTATACATGGGGAGGTAGATCTAGCTTTGGCTATGACTGTTCTGGATTTATTCAAATGCTTTATCAGCAAATAAGCGTACATTTACCCAGAGACGCTAGGCAGCAAATTTTAGATCCACGCTTTAAAGAAATTTCCGTGGATCATTTAAAACCTGGAGATCTACTATTTTTTGGTAAGTGTTCTGAAAAAATCCAGCATGTAGGCTTGTATCTAGGGGATCAAAAATTTATCCATGCAACATCTAGAGAAAACTTGCCATGGATTAGAATCAGTACGCTTACAGATTTTGAATGGTCAGGTCATCATGATGCCTATTACCCTCACAGAAGCCTATACCAAAATAAAGTCTTAGAATTTTATGATGGTAATTCTAGGAACTTTCTCTTGTAGTTGAGTGACTGCATGATTTGTGATTTGGGGGCAATAGTTAATGTTTAAATACTCTAAATTAGTTACATTAGAAAGGTATATCAAACTATCGTCTGTGATTTGATCGCAGTTAGCAATGATTAAACGCTTTAAGTTCTGTAGACTAGTAAGGTGTTTTATCCCAACGTTACTAATTTTCTTAAAATAGTTAAGGTTTAAATATTCTAAAGTAGTGATATCAGAAAGATATAGTAAGCTATCGTCAGTGATTTGACCAGAGAATGCTAGATTTAAATGCTTTAATCTTATTAATTTTTTAAGATGGACCACACCAAGATCCGTGATGTTATGGCATTGACCAAGGTCTAAATATTCCAAAGTAGTTATATTAGAAAGATGTAGTAAGCTGGTATCAGTAATTTTAAAACAACATGATAGACTTAAATATTTTAATTGGGTGAATTTTATAAGATGCATTATTCCAGCGTCTGTTATTTGATGACAAGAGTTCAGCTTTAAGTATTTCAAGTTAATTAATTTAGAAAAACATATGAATCTTAGGTCTGGCATTTCATAGAACCCGCTTAGGTCTAAGTACTTTAATTGAATCAAACAGGAAACAGCTTCTAAGATTCTTTGATTTCGAATTTGGGATAATTTTAGTTTTGTAACGTTAGGAAAAAATTGTATCAGATCATTTAGATCTTCAAGTGATAAATTTATTGAGCTTCTAAGGTCTAACTCGCCCACAAATCTTGATAACCTATCCGGAGTTTTTCCCAAAATTTTAGAGAATGGAAAATTGAAAGGAGGACACCATATTTT
>JBAWWQ010000134.1:0-4652 GCA_037146655.1 Chlamydiota bacterium
TCTTTTAGGTGCTCTTTTAGTATTTCGAGTTCCTTTTACAGGATCGTATTTTCTTTTGTATCTTAGTATGTTTGTTTATATTTGCGCTGTTATTGGCTTTGGACTTTTCTTGTCAGCTCTTTGTCAAACCCAGCAGCAGGCTGTTTTAGGGACATTTATTTTTATGGCGCCAGCTATTTTGCTCTCAGGATTTGCAACTCCCATTGAAAACATGCCACAGTGGCTACAAATGGTAACTTATGCCAATCCTGCTAGGTATTTTTTGAAAATTTGCAGAGCATTATTTTTGAAGGCCACACCCCCATTGATTGTTTTTCAGCAAATTTGGCCTATGGTCATTATTGCTTTTTGTACGTTAACGGGGGCAACTTCGTTGTTTCGACGCAAGCTTCAGTAGAAGATTCCCAGCTGCCACCTAAGGCTTTAATTAAGTTAATAGTTGATTGATAGCGAGCACCCATGACGTTTGTGAAGCGACGTTGAGTTTGTAGAAGGGATTGCTCGTAATTTAAAAGTTCTAGTTGACCGACTAGTCCCTTTTGATAACGTTTATTAGATAACGTTGTAGATTTTTGAGAGGCTTGTAGAGATTGTTTTAAATGCTCAGCCTGCTTAGATTGTTGTATAATATTGCTTAATGCATTTTCTACATCTTGAAAAGCTGTTAAAATCACTTGTTGATAAGAATCTTCTGCTTGTTTGAATAAAGCCTTTGTAGCATGAAGGGTTGAGCGGTTTCGACCTGCGTCAAAAATTGATTGAACAAAATTTGCCCCAACTTGCCATAGATAACCTTTAAAATTTAAAAAATCCTGAAGCTGTACACTGGATAAACCACCACCCCCTGTAAGAGCTAAAGATGGGAAAAATGAGGAATAAGCTACATTAATTAAAGTATGCTTGGAGGCCATTTTACGTTCAGCTTCTGCAATGTCTGGTCTTTGTTTAAGCAAGTCAGAAGGGAGTCCTATAGGAATATAGGGTAGCTGCTGTTTGAGTTCGGCTTGCATAATATTTAACTCAGAAGGTGCTACCCCGACAAGGGTTGCTATAGCATTTTCAAAAAGGATCCGCTGCCTTAAGGTGTCTTGGTATTCGGCTTCTATATTAGATAAATTTTCTTCAGCATAAGCAATGTCAAGGCCAGTATCAATTCCAAAGGCAAAGCGATTTTGATGAATTAATAATAAAGACCGAAGTGTAGATTCAGTTTGCTTTAGCAAACTAAGCTGACTATCTAATGTTCTTAAATTAAAATAATTACTAGCTAAATCCGAGGTGAGGGTTAATAAGACAACTCTAGCTTGATCTTCTTCTGCTTGGGCTTGATATAAAGCTGACTTATAAATGTTTCTATGTCTTCCCCATAAGTCAAGTTCATATTTGAAGATATTTGGAAAAAGATAAGTTTGATCACGTATGTGAAGTTTATCTTTTATTCCAGGAATAGGGACTTTACTCCTGTCTCCATGAAATTTAACAAATTCTTTTGTGTAGTTATAGTTTGCATTCAGAGAAATTTGAGGGTAGAGGTCGGCTTTAGTAACACCTGCTATAGCTCTAGCTACCGCAACTTTTTCTAGTGCCACTTTATAATTATAATTATGAGCAATAGCTTGATTTTCCAAGTCACTTAAAAGAGCATCTTCGAATAAATCCCACCAGTGATTAAATTGAATAGATGGACAAGGATTAGAGGGGGGATTTTTCCATTTTACAGCAGTTGTAGTAGGTGGAGCTTTATAACGAGGACCTACATGACATCCACAAAAAATTAACAAACAAAAAACGCTAATATAAATTTTTTTCATAATATTAAATATTTCTTGCAGAGTTATTACTTGATTTTATAGGTAATCTATTTTTTCTTTTTATTAAAGAGAAGAAACTAAATTACTGAGACTTTTTATAGCAAGCTGTTGCATTTTCAAATAAATTGAAGCTACTCCATTGGAGCGGGAAGGGGATAGGTTTTTTAAAAGATTGAGTTCTTGTAAGAAGGTGGGTGGATTTTTTAAAATAGTGTAAGGGGTAAGGCCTGAGTAAACATGAATTAATAGAGCTGCAAGCCCCCTTGAAATTAAAGCATCGGAATGAGCTTTAAATAAAAGTTTGCCATCTTCTAAGTCAACTTTTAAATAGAGTAGACTTTGACAGCCAGCAATTAAGTTTTTTTCAGTCATATCTTGAGGGTTCATGGAAATAAGCATAGAGCCTAATTCTATGATTTTAGTATACTTTGCTTCATCTGTTATAGATAGGGTGAAAAGTTTTTTTAAACTCTCTACACGATCTAAAAAAGAAGTTGTGTTATTTTCCATGAATGTCCTTTGAATATGGGTTTTTAAGTATAAAGTAAAACTCTTCAAGAAAACAGCAGAATTTGCTCTTTTCGGCAAGAATATACAAAGAATTTTCTTGCAATTGGGTGTTTTAGCTAAAACTCATTGACATTAAATCTAATAAGTTGTTTCATTTATTTTCAAATTTGAAAAAACTATTGCGTGATTATGTCTAAAAAAGAAGATACATTGAAGTTGGAAGGGGTTGTTGAAGAGTTGCTTCCTAACATGACGTTTCGAGTAGGTCTGGAGAATGGAATGAAGGTCCATGCCCACTTGTGCGGGAAGATGAGAATGAAAAATATTCGGGTTTTGGTGGGAGACAATGTGACAGTTGAGATGTCTCCTTATGATCTATCTAAGGCGAGAATCATTTATCGACAGCGTTAAAAGATGCTTTTTTTTGTCTATGCGAAAGTAGGTGTTGCATTTATTTTTCATGAAGAATAAACTTTAGGCATTCGACATTGAATTGGGTTAAAGTTTTTTAAACGCCCAGATAGCTTAGTGGTAGAGCACTTGCATGGTAAGTAAGAGGTCGTAGGTTCAATTCCTATTCTGGGCAAGTCGAGATAGGGTAAAAAATGAAAAAAAACATTGGGTTTAAATAAATACGGAGAGCTAATCGATGGCAAAGGAATCGTTTCAAAGAAATAAGCCGCACGTTAATATCGGTACTATCGGTCACGTTGACCATGGTAAGACTACTTTGACAGCGGCAATTACTAAATATTTATCCAAAAAAGGCGGAGCGAAATTTCGCGATTACGCTTCAATAGATAATTCCCCAGAGGAAAAAGCACGTGGTATTACGATTAATACAAGCCACGTTGAATACGAAACAGACAAACGTCACTATGCGCACGTTGACTGCCCTGGACACGCTGACTATGTTAAAAACATGATTACAGGTGCTGCTCAAATGGACGGAGCTATTCTAGTTGTGGCTGCAACAGATGGTCCTATGCCTCAAACAAAAGAGCACGTTCTTTTAGCTAAACAGGTTGGAGTGCCTAAGATTGTTGTTTTCTTAAACAAAATCGACCAAGTAAGTAAAGGTGACGAAGAGCTTATTGAACTTGTTGAAATGGAAATAGCTGAGCTTTTAGAAGAAAAAGGGTATAAAAATGCTCCTATCATCAGAGGTTCTGGTTTGAAAGCTCTAGAAGGAGATCCTGAGTACGAAAAATGCATCGGAGCTCTTATGGATGCTGTTGATGAAAACATACCTACTCCAGAAAGAGAAGTTGACAAGCCATTTTTAATGCCAATTGAAGACGTTTTCTCAATCTCTGGTCGTGGAACTGTTGTAACAGGCAAAATTGAGAAAGGTATTGTTAAAGTTAACGATAAATTATCAATTGTAGGTCTGAGAGAGACTAGAGATACAGTTGCTACTGGTCTTGAGATGTTCAATAAGATTTTGGACGAAGCAAGAGCTGGTGAGAACGTAGGTATCCTTATTAGAGGTATCGATAAAAATGATGTAGAAAGAGGTATGGTTCTTGCTGCTCCTGGAACATGTAAGCCACACACTAAATTCAAAGGAACAATTTATGTTCTTAAGAAAGAAGAAGGTGGAAGACATAAGCCATTTTTCAGCGGATATAGACCACAATTCTTCTTCCGTACTACCGATGTAACAGGAACAGTTACTCTTCCTGAAGGAACAGAGATGGTGATGCCAGGAGATAACGTTGAGTTAACTGGTGAACTAATTTGTCCTATTGCGATGGAAGAAGGTATGAGATTTGCGATTCGTGAAGGTGGAAGAACTATTGGTGCTGGAACCATTACGAAGATCATTCTGTAATTTCGTTGATAGAATAAAAGCTATAGGTGAAAATCTATAGCTTTTATCTAGAAAGTGAAGTGGGTGTGTAGCTCAGCTGGTAGAGCAGCGATCTCCAAAGTCGCTGGTCGGGGGTTCGAATCCCTCCGCACTCGATTAGGTACGAAGGTAAAATGGATAAAGAGACACAGGATCATAAGATGTCAATAGCTCAAAAAACAAGTATTTTTGCAGAAAGCAAAAAAAGAGCGCAGGCTACTCTTAAGAAGAGTCCTAAAGGAAGTTTTCTTCAGGGTCTAAAAGATGAGCTCGCTAAAGTTGCTTGGACTTCGAAAGAAGAGTTGAAAATTTGTACTAAGATTGTTGTGGGCTCTACATTTATATTTGGTCTAGGCATTTATGCGGTAGACTTAGCGGTTAAGGGTTTTTTGGAAGCGATTCATATGATAACACGTCTTGTATTTGGAGCGTAACTGTTCATGAATAAGTGGTATGTAGTCCAGGCGATGTCTGGTCAA
>JBAWWQ010000135.1:0-4646 GCA_037146655.1 Chlamydiota bacterium
AAAGATTGCTTTGTTAAAATTTGTTGATTTTCTTCGATCAGGAATAATTGAAGAAAATTGCATGAATTTAGACTTTTCGATTTTTGTAAATATTATAGCAGCTTCTTAAAAAGCGTATAAAGCTTCAAAAATTTTTCATGCAATTGTCATGGAAAAAATAGGCTAAATCTCTATACTATAGCATTCGATTGTAAGCTTCATTACAGCAGTTAATTGCTTGCATATGAGCAGTAGCAATAGATCCTTGTTCTTCTCGTAGCCATGTCTTCCATGGAGCTTTAAGTTGAGTACTTTTGGCTTCTAAAGCCAATCTAATACCATCTCTTGCAGCGTCGATATTGGTATATTGATTATCTTGTGGCCTTGGTTTATACATAGTAATTAAGAAACTTCTAGAGCGACATCCTTCAATCCAGGATTTAATAGCTGCTGTCCCTATTTTATAAGTGCTTTTCGCAAGTGCATTTAATCTCTCAGTATCTTGATCTATATGAGATTTAGTTCCATATAAAAATTGTACATATGCATAACAATGAGGTATTTGCTGATTTGGTACAAATGCTAATTTATTTTGTAACAAGTCATATCCAATAAGGTCACTAAAAGTAAATGTATTAGCAATTTTATCGAAACTCCATACTTGAATATCACGCGTTACTTGATTTCTCACCCCCTCTTGCTCTAAATCGTATGTAGAGAAGTATTGTATGAATTTATAAGAAGTGAAAACCACAGTTGCAACTGCTGTAATCATCGCAGCTATAGGCATATAAGAAGCTAGTGCTGCCGATGCTGCAATCCCAATTACTGCTACCGCAAGCATGCTAACTTTTTTTGTTTGTAAGGATGTTAGATAGCCGTCTATTGGATGAATAGAAGTTCTAAGGGACGTCACGATTTTATCGATAGGAAACGATCCTATAGGTGCATCTTGAAAATTAGGCTCGTAATAAGTCACTGCAGGAGGATGTGTGACATCTGGTACATTTAAAAATCCTATCCCTTCTAAAGCAACATCTAAATAAGTTGTCATACAATTTTCCTAAATTAGCCTGATTAAAGGGGGATATTATGAATTGATATAATCTTAAAAAGCAAAACAAAAATTATATTGGTTGAATGTAAAAAAAAATAATTAGTTGATTAAAATTTTAAAATACAAAAATTACAGGATTAATCGATCTAAATAGTAGAAATTTTATATTTAATTCATTGAAATATGTTCAGACTTCAAAAATAAAGCTGCTAAAGGCGGTAGATGAACGGTTAATTCATGGCAAGAGCTATCAGGATTAAAAGTTGTGCTCAGGGTTGCACAGTGGTAGCTATTACTTCCTCCATAGAGTCCTAGATCGCTATTAAAAATCTCTTTCCAAACACCTTTATTGGGCAGTTGTAGAGTGTAGTTTGTTCTAGGGATGGGGGTGAAGTTACATAAGACAAGGATAGGGTGGATTCTGCTGCTGTCATAACGTAAAAACGCTATGACGCTATGGTCTTGATCATGGAGACTAACCCATTTAAATCCATCGGGATGGAAATCTAATTCATATAAAGCGGGATGCTCTTGGTAAGTTTGATTAAGAGAGCGTAGTAGATTTTGTATGCCCAGGTGAGCGGGATTAGATAAAAGATTCCACTGTAAAAAGGAGTCGTGATTCCACTCTAGCCAAGGGGCGATTTCTGAACCCATAAAGAGAAGTTTTTTTCCTGGATGGGCGAACATGTAGCTATAAAGAAGGCGTAAATTAGCAAATTTTTGCCAAGTATCTCCAGGCATTTTATTAAGTAGAGATTTTTTTCCATAGACAACTTCATCATGAGATAGTGAAAGGATAAAGTTTTCACTAAAAAAATAACACATACTAAAAAGAAGCAGATTGTGATCATGTTTGCGATAGAGGGGATCTGTACTAAAGTAACGAAGTGTATCGTGCATCCAGCCCATATTCCATTTTAGTCCGAAACCAAGGCCACCTTGTGAAGTGGGTCTAGATACTTGGGGCCAAGAGGTAGACTCTTCTGCAATCATTTGGATGTTTGGAAAATGCCCATATACATATTTATTAAGTTGTTGCAATAGGGCGATGGCATCGAGGTTTTCATGACCGCCATAGATATTGGGAATCCATTCTCCCTCTTTTCTTGAGTAGTCTAGGTAGAGCATAGAAGAAACGGCATCCACTCGCAACCCATCGATATGATATTTTTCTAGCCAAAAAACGGCGCTACTAATAAGAAATGAACATACTTCATGTCTTGTATAGTTAAAAATGCAACTTTTCCAGTCTGGATGAAATCCTTGCCTTGGATCATCATGTTCAAAAAGAGCAGTGCCATCAAATTTTGCAAGACCATAAGCATCTGCTGGAAAGTGTGAGGGAACCCAATCTAGAAAAACTCCAATATTGGCTTTATGTAAAGAATTGATAAGGTGCATGAAATCTTGGGGTGTTCCAAATCGACTACTTGGAGCAAAATAACCTGTTTTTTGATAACCCCATGAACCATAAAAAGGGTGTTCCATCGCAGGCATAAATTCGACATGGGTAAATCCCATATCATGAAGGTAGGTGGGTAGAACTTTAGCGAGATCTAGATAGTTCAGAGATTCATGAGGGCTTTTATGTCTCCAGGACCCTATGTGCATTTCATAGATAGACATAGGTGAGGAGAGTTGATTTTTTTGAGATCTGAGGTCTATCCAGCCTTCATCTTGCCAAGGGTATTTAAGATCCCATACAATGGAGGCTGTGTTAGGAGGTGTTTCCCAATACACAGCAAAGGGGTCTCCTTTTTCTAAGGATAAGCCACTGGCAGAGGTAATTGCATATTTATAAAGAGAGCCTTGTGTGACTGCTGGAACAAAGCCTTCCCAAATTCCCGATTGATCCCACCGGGCAAATAAAGGATGAGAGTTTTTATTCCAGTTATTAAAGGTTCCTATTACAGATACATCTTTAGCGTTAGGTGCCCACAGAGCAAAGTAAGTTCCTTCAATCCCATCGTGCTTAACCAGATGAGATCCTAGTTTATCAAATAGGTGAAAATGTCGACCTTGTTTAAATAAGAAGATATCAAGATCTGTAAGGTGTGTATAGGGATGAACTGTGAGCTTTGATAAAGACATGCAACCTCTATGTTGTTTTTCTGTATAGAAGGTTGCGCTGTATCGCGCAAGGGTTTTTAGCACAAAAAAAGAAGCAGCTAAAAAGCTGCTTCTAGAACTTAGGCTATAAAGACTTATTAGTCTTTATGCAAAAGAGATCTCTTAGTAACGACGCTTAGCAGTGTTATTATTAAAAGGACGACGTGGACCGCCTGTTCCTTCTCTTTTCTCTTGTGGACGAGCTTCGTTTACAACAAGCTTTCTGCCGCCTACTTCTTTTGTGTTAAGATCAGCAATTGCTTGCTCAGCTTCATCTTTAGAGCTGAATTCAACAAAGCCGAATCCTTTAGATCTGTTTGTTTCACGATCAAATATTAGTTTGCAGCTTATAACTGAGCTATAAGTTGAAAACAAATTTTGTAGATCTGATTCTGTGAAGTTATTAAGAGGCAGGTTGCCGACATACAGTTTCATGAATTATTCCTTACATTTCCTGGCGTTAATTCTACTACAACGAGGTTTTCGAGGGAGTGACGAAAAAACACTTATATTTTTTAATGATTGCTTCTGAATCGTATCAAAAGCTAGCTGCATTTTATCATACAAGGTGAATGAAATACTAGCGTAAAAGGATCAAATAGCCGAAAATTTTACACTTAAGTTTTTAATATACGTATAGAGGAGCCAGCTATAAAGGCTGTTGTCCAAGCATTTTGAAAATTAAAGCCCCCAGTTACCCCATCAATATCGAGGATTTCTCCGGCAAAAAAGAGTCCTGGGCATAGTTTGCTTTCCATAGTTTTGAAAGAAATTTCTTTTAAAACAACACCACCACAAGTGACAAATTCTTCTTTATGAGTCGTTTTTCCAGAGATTAAATAAGTATCTTGACTTAACTTTTTAGATAAAACACCTAAATCTTTATTAGAGATAGTACCGACAGGCTCTAAAAAGCTGCTTCCACAAAGCCCTAGCCATGTTTTCCAGAAGTTTTTTGGGAATTTAAAAGGGTTTTCTGAAAGTAGTGATTTCTGTGCAGAAGCTTTTTTAAGGGAAAGAAGCTGATTTAAAATGGTTTCTAAAGATAGATCTGGGAGCCAATTGATATTAAGCTCTGCTTCATAGTTTTTTTCATGAAGATATCTTGCTCCCCAAGCAGAAAGTTTAATCACAGCAGGACCGCTAAAACCAAAGTGAGTGATAAGAAGAGGCCCTTTTTGGGATAAAGAGGTGCTAGGAAGAGAGATTTTTACGGTTTCTAGGCAGATACCACTTAGGTCTTTTAAGGGAGAGGTGGGGATATTAAATGTAAAAAGGGAGGGAACTGCTGATTCAAGGGTGTGACCTAAGCCTTGTGCCCATTTATGACCTAAAGGATGGCTGCCTGTTGCTAAAATAAGAGTTTTCCCAAGCAGCGGCTTTTGGTCTTCTAGATGCATTTCAAATAGAGAGTTTTTTGTAATAGAGAGGATGTTTTGTTTGAAAGCAACAACGACACCTAGTTTTTTGAGCTCTGTCGTTAGGCAGTCAATGATAG
>JBAWWQ010000136.1:0-4641 GCA_037146655.1 Chlamydiota bacterium
GATTAAGAATGTGACAGGAACTGTTGGACTCGTGAATTCTATTTATAATAATAATATAGAATTGGCAAATTTAAGAAAAATTGATGTGACTAAAGAGGTTCATCCAATTGCCAATCGAGATAGAGCTTTAGCAATTAAGAAAAATTGGGTCGCAGCTGAAATAGGTGCTCGCTGGCATGATAGACTTAAAAACGTGACAGGATTGTCTATGTGCGCCATTTCATTGGCCGCAATAGGCGCGACCGCGGTTGGTGCTCTTCCTGCAGTTGGCACTGCTGCTGTGGCAGGAACTGTTGCAGCAAAATGGGCAGTAGTGTCGCCTTGGATTTTTGCGACCATAGGGACGACTGGATTGGTGGGTAAATCTTGGGCTTATTTCCATAAGGTTGATTCTAGTTTTTGGCAAACACGGTACGCTGAGATGCTTACGCCTGCTGCCGCGTAGAAAAATATTTTTATTTTTATCTTATAAAAGATCCACTCCTTTGGGTGGGTCTTTTTTTTATATAGGATCAGCTGATTTTTTTAAGTTAACTCAAGTTGCATGTTGTTAAAAAAAATAGTTCCATCTATGATTAGTGGCGATTCGCAAGAAATGTGGTTGTAAGGACGAGAAGAATGGTGCTTTTGGGGTTTCTGATTTTGAAACCGTTGAATGTAAACCCAACCATGCTGTAGTTGGTTTTTTACGTAACAGAAGGCTGCATACTGCAAATTCTTCAGTTTAATTAAAAGGGATTTTCTATGAGAAGCTCGCGTATTATGTTAAGAGAATATTTTATACTAATTCTCATTGGGCTTTTTGCTACGTGTGTGGTGATGTCCTCCTGGACAACTTCTTATAGAGCGTATCGACTTATAAAAGCCTCAGGAAATGCGGTTGAAAAGTAAAGGGTGTTTTGAGGTTGTTTTAGCGGTATATTCTTATGATGTTTTTTTTAAAACGCATAAGGAAGTGGCTTGCGGTAAAAATTAATGAGATTTCTTGAGATAGCTCTTGCAAAAAAGCGCAATTACTAATAAGATTTCTCCAAATTTAAGTAGCTTTATCTCCTTGATAAATTTTGATTGTAGGAAAACCTAAGATTTGATAGCCTCTTTGCTTTGGTCAAAGGTTGGAAAATTTGAAGATTGAAAAGAGCAGACGATAAAATCGCTGATCAAATTATCAAAAAGATAAGACTCATAAACAATTGAATTCGATAGAACTACTAGGTTAAGGGAAGAAAATATGTCTCTAAAATTCGCCGGTCAGAAAAGAGGGATGACGAAAATTTTCGATGAAAATGGACAAGCAGTTGTATGTACCGTACTACTTGTTGAGTCTAACGTTGTTACTCAGATCAAAAATCAAGAAAAAGACGGCTACGTTGCTCTTCAGATGGGGTCAATAGATGTTGTTAAGAAAAAAAACATATCCAAGCAGGTTTTAGGGCATTTTGCTGCTCATAAAGTTGAGCCTAAAAAAATGCTGTTTGAATCGCGCGTTGATGATGCCTCTTCTTATGAAGTAGGCCAGACGATTGCTTTAGATTATTTTGAAGAAGCCTCATTTGTAGATATTACAGGCACAAGTAAAGGTCGTGGTTTCCAAGGGGTTATGAGACGATATAACTACCGTGGTGGACCTGCGTCTCACGGATCTGGTTTTCACAGACACGGTGGATCTACCGGGATGAGAACGACTCCTGGAAGAACATTCCCTGGAAAGAAAATGCCTGGACATATGGGAAATGAAAAAGTGACAGTTGAAGGATTGAGAATAGTTAGAGTAGACCCAAGTAAAAATCTTCTCTTAGTTAAGGGATCTGTGCCTGGTCATAGAAATGGGTTTGTGTTTATCTCAAAGTCAATCAAGAAAGCATGTAAGAACAAATAATCCTCTGAAGGAGTGAATAGGTGACTAGTTTAAAAAAATACGATCTATCTGGCAAGTTGCTTGAACAAATTGAGATTGCAGAAAGCCTTCTTGAATGCACCGCAAACAGTCAAATGATCAAAGATTATATTGTCGCACTTAGAGCCAATAAGAGGCAGTGGAGTGCAAACACAAAAAATAAATCCGAAGTTAATCACACAGGCGCTAAACCGCACCCTCAAAAAGGAACTGGACGTGCTAGACAAGGAACCCTCGCTTCTCCTCAGTATAAAGGGGGAGGGGTTGTTTTTGGTCCTAAACCAAAATTTAACCAACATATTAGAATTAATCAAAAAGAGCGTAGTGCTGTAATGAACTATCTTCTTTCTGAGAAAATTAAATCTGGGGAGCTTTCTGTGTTGAAAGCTGAAGCTATGGAAAGCCCAAAAACTCAAGCGTTAGCTTCTTTTCTGCAGGCAACAGGGTTAAGTGATCAGAAGGTGTTGTTTTTATCAGAGTATGAGTATCCTTCTCACTATACGAATTTAGCAAAAAGCATAAGAAATATTCCTCGTATTCGATTTATGAATTTAAGAAACATTAATGGATATGAGCTTATGAATACAAATCATATCGTTTTAATGGAACCTGCTGTAGAGCAGTTAACAGCATTATTTGAAGGGGCTTAATATTATGAGAAGACATGCTTATTCAGTTATTAAATCTCGATATATCACTGAAAAATCTACAATGCTACAGAATCTTAAGACAGCAGATTCTAACAAATGTGTTAGAAAATGTGTGACACCGAAATATGTGTTTCTTGTAGATCCTAAAGCAAACAAAACAGAGATAGCCCAAGCTGTAGAAGAAATTTATTCTGCAAAAAAAGTAAGGGTGATTGCAGTAAATACAATACGTGTAAAACCTAAACAGAGACGCGTTCGTGGAAGAGTGGGATATACAGCTGGATTTAAGAAGGCTATAGTGACACTTGAAGCTGGCGATGATCTTGATGATCAGTCATAAATAGGAGCGAACAATGGTTAAAAAATTTCGACCTGTAACACCTGGCTTAAGAAGACTTGTATTACCGAGTAACGATGAACTAACACGGGTTCCTGGAACACGTGCAACGGTAGAACCTGAAAAATCTCTTTTGACTTCAAAAAGAAGAACAAATGGACGTAACCACCAAGGACATATTACATGTCGTCATAGAGGTGGTGGAGCGAAACGTGCTTATAGAATTATTGATTTTAAACGAGACAAGGATGGGATTGAAGCAGAAGTAGAGTCAATCGAATACGATCCAAACAGAACTACACATATTGCTTTATTGCATTATCGTGATGGAGAAAAACGTTATATTTTAGCTCCGGAAGGCGTTAAAAAAGGCGCTTTAGTTTTCTCTGGAAATGAGTCTCCTTTTAAACCTGGTTGTTCTATGTCCCTTAAGGCTATGCCTATTGGATCTGTTGTACATAATATAGAAGTACAACCTGGGAAAGGTGGGAAGCTTGTAAGATCTGCGGGACTTTCTGCACAGTTGGTTGCTAGAAGCGGCGGTTATGCAACGCTTAAGATGCCTTCTGGTGAAATGCGTATGGTTAATGAAATATGCAAAGCGACTTTTGGTGTTCTTTCAAATGCGGAGCATGCTTTACGTGTTGAAGGTAAAGCTGGGCGTAATAGATGGAAAGGATTTAGACCAACAGTTCGAGGAACGGCGATGAACCCTGTAGACCACCCTCACGGTGGAGGAGAAGGGAAGCATAACGGATATATTCCTCAGACGCCTTGGGCTAAACAAACTAAGGGAATGAAGACACGTTCAAAACGTAAGACAACAAAGTGGATCGTGAAGGATCGTAGGAAGTAACAGGGGTTAAATAATTATGGGAAGATCGTTAAGAAAAGGGCCTTTTGTTGATCATCACTTGTTAGCTAAAGTGAAAAAACAAAATACCACTGAAAAAAAGCTGCCAATCAAAACATGGTCTAGAAGGTCTATGATCATTCCTGACATGATAGGCAATACATTTGATGTGCATAATGGGAAGAAGTTTATTTCTGTTTTTGTATCAGAGAATATGGTAGGGCATCGATTAGGAGAATTTTCTCCAACGCGAACTTTTAAAGGACATCCTAAAAAGTAAGGGAATACAAAGATGAAACAAGCGAAAGCTATAAGTAAATTTGTTCGAATCAGTCCACAAAAAGCAAGACTTGCTGCTGGGCTTATTCGTGGATTGAATGTTGAAGAAGCATCCGTACAACTGAGGTATTCGCAGCTTAGGGGTGGAAAGCTTATTAAAAAAACATTAGATAGTGCTGTGGCGAATGCTGAAACACAGTTAAATCTTAAGAGACAAGATTTAGTCGTTAAAGAGGTCAAAGTAGATTGTGGCCCTACATTAAAACGAGCTAAATCAAAAAATAAGGGAGGCAAGGTGCCTATTCTTAAGCGTACAAGTCATTTTACAGTCATTGTAGCGACCACAGCAGAGTAAAAGGAAGAATAATCAATGGGACAAAAAACTTCACCAATTGGATTTAGATTAGTTTTGAAAAAAGACTGGAAATCACAATGGTATGCAAATAAGCAACAATTTGGAGATCTATTAAAAGAAGATCTAGAAATTCGCAAATATCTTATGAAAAAACCCTGCTGTGTTGGGACTTCTAAGCTGACCATCAAAAGAATGAGTGATAAAATTGAAGTCACAATTCATACAGCAAGACCTGGTCTCGTTATCGGAAAGAAAGGCGCCGAAATCGAT
>JBAWWQ010000137.1:0-4609 GCA_037146655.1 Chlamydiota bacterium
CTTAAAGGATAGTATAGTAGCTAAATCAGGGGTTTGATCTGCATTAATACGTAAAAGTAGAGGGTCTTTCCAGGAAAAATTTAACCCATTTCCAATCCGGATGGCTGTTTTATAGATTTTTTTAACTTCAGAGAGGACTTGTTGATTGTATTTTCCATAAGGAAACACAAAAGTATCAACAGGGACTTGCAAAGCGTTTTCTAAGGTCTCTTTAGACTTGTTTAATTCAAATTTTAAATCGACACCTTCTTGACAAAGACTCGTATGAGTCATTCCATGAGAAGCAATACACACATGTGAAGAGTCTACCATCTCTTTAAGTTCTTTAAAGGAGCAAAAACCAAGAGAGGGTGGAGCTGTTTTAGAAGAAAATTCTATAATAGAGGCTAATCTTTCTTCAGTAGTGCTTAAATGGTTTTTCGCAATATAGCTGGCGGGGACTGCTAGAAGAGCTTTTAAGTCATATTCTTTCAGTAGAGGATAAACTATATGATAAAAATCAAAAGTTGCATCATCAAAGCTTATGCAGATATTAATTTTGTTTGAAACAAGAGGATCTAAGGGCAATGTAATAGGGTGATGACTTTTTAAATACTGAAAATGTTTTCTTAAAATTTCAGGGCAGTTGCCATAGCGAGAGGTAAAGGCTCTATGGTATAAAAGGATTATAAGCATGAGGCATCGCGGTTGTTTTCCCAAAGTTTTAAATATTTATAATAGGCTGTTTGTGAGTTGTATAAGGCTATAATGAATCCTTCATTTCCCCCAAAAATGCCTCTTTTTAAAATATAAGATTTAAAAAAAGCAAAGCACCCATGAAAAATCGCCTTGGATAAGGATGAGGTTTGTTTATAACGATTTTGCTCTGCAAAAAGAGTAGAATAACGCTGCATTTTATCTAAAAAATCAGAGATTTCTTGATACGAATGATGCTCTATAGGAGTAGATAACTTTTCCTCTGTTAGCCCCTCATAAAGCACTTTTTCATGGACGAAATCTGAAGAAAATTTCGCTTGATCTTTATGAAAAAGACGTATATGACGGTCTGGATACCAACCACACCATTTAATAAAACGGTTATTGAAATAATTATGGAAAGGAAAGGAATAGACCTTGTTTAAGGCAAGTGTTTTTAAAGAAAGTGTTAAAATAGCTTCTTTTGATAGGATTTCATCACTATCTAAGGAAAGGATCCAAGGGTAGGTGGCATAGTCTGTAGCTGCAAGCCTTAAGGCTCCAAATCCTGTAAAGGTATGTTCGTATAACTTTGTGTTAGAGAAACTTTTGACTATTTTTTTTGAATCATCTGTAGAACCAGTGTCTATGACAATAACTTCTTTAAAGCTTTTAAGAGATTCAAGTGTCTTATAAAGAGTTTTTTCTGAATTTTTTGTTAAAACGATAGCGCTAATAGATAACATAGTGAGCCTTGTTTTTACTGAAGGATTATGGGAAAAAAAACTTTTGAAGTCAAAAGAATCTTAAGCTTCCTTTAAATTGATTAAAATTAAAGAAGGCTTAATGTAAAATACTTAAAATATAAAGATGCAACTAATTGTTGTTTTATTGTATTTAGTAATTATTACAAACAATATATAACTAAGATAGTTTTTGCTTTTTATAAAAAGGAATAATCAATATGGTCCCTATACATCACAAAAAAGTGTTCGATTCTGTACATGGATTTATTCATTTGGACAGTTTAGAAACAGAACTTATTCATAGTCGTGTTTTTCAAAGACTGCACTATATCCATCAGCTAGGTGTTGCTTACTTAAGTTATCCTGGAGGAACACATCATCGTTACGAACACAGTTTGGGTGTGATGAAGCTTGCTACAGAGATTTATGAACATTTAATTATTTCGACATACGATATTGCAATGATGAATCAATTTGAAGAAAAGCTTTTTCAAGATGTTCCTAAGTTTATGAGTGTTGAGTATGAATATTGGAGAAGAATAGTCCGTCTTGCGGCTTTGTGTCATGATCTAGGTCATCTTCCTTTTTCTCATGCAGCAGAACAAATTCTTTTAGGTGAAGGTGGTCATGAAAAATGGACAGCCAATATTATACAGAGTCATTATTTAAGACCTTTATGGAAACGTCTTGCGGAAGAGTCTCCTTGTATGAAGAAAAGTCCTGAAGATGTTGAGTATGACGTTTTAAAAACGGCCGTAGGAGAGAGGGATCTTAAAATCTTAGGGATTAAGGTGACTTTTACTTCATGGGAAAAAATAGTCTCAGAAATTATTACAGCCGATTTTTTTGGAGCGGATCGAATTGATTATTTATTGAGAGACGCTAAGTATACGGGGATAACTTATGGACTCTTTGATTATCATCAACTCATTGAAATGCTCCGTATTTTACCAGTTATCTCTAGAGAGAGCTGTACTCTTTGTCTTGGGGTGGAAGAAGAGGGTATTGAATCTTGTGAAGCTCTTTTAATGTCTCGCTATTTTATGCATAGACGTATTTGTCATTACTCAAGTGTTAAGGCCTATACATGGCACCTTAAACATTTTATGAGCGTTTGTTATGCAAACAGTGCTTACTTAGAGTCTTTAGAAGATTATATAGCATTTTCAGAACATTTAGTATTTGTAGAGCTTGCTAAAGCTGAAAAAGATACAAGTCACCCAGGTCATCTTGATGCCGTAGCTTTTCTAAACCATGATAAAAGATGTAAAGCTATCGCTTTATCGAGTCCTGTTAACTATGAGTATGTACAAAAACTTGTTAAAGAACACTCGATCCCTGAAGAGAGTCTATGCTGGGAAGTCAATAGTTTTGAAGATGAATTTCAGATGAGTTTAGATTTTCCTGTATTAAGAAAAGATCAGTCTATTATTTTTTGTCGAGAATTGTCTAAAATTACAGTACCGACTGCCACATCTAACTGGCTGTATTTACCAAGTAATTATGAAAAACTTTTAAGGCAAGGTCTAGAATCTACATGAGCAGTGCTTACCAGGCTTTAATCAAAGAAATTCGCAGCTACTCTTACTTTGAGAAGATGTTCATCTTTTTTGTGATGCTGTGCTCTTTTTGTATTACAGCAGAGTACTCTATAACAAAGCCTGTTTCTTGCTCAGTATTTATTTATCATTTTTCAACGGCTTTTTTCCCTTATGCCTGGCTTATTATTTTTCCTTTTAACTTTCTTGTTGTGACTTTATACAACCGACTCCTTCCTCGTTTAGGATGTCATAAGATGATGCTTGGATCTGTTGCAATGATTATTATCGCCAATAGCTTCAGTAGTTTCTTTTTGAAATCTTCTCCTGTTTTTTCTTTTATACATTTTGTTTGGAAAGATATTTATGTCATGCTCATGTTTCAGAGTGTTTGGTCAGTTGTCCACTCTACTATTGCTGCAGGCCGCGCAAAATATCTCTACGGGATTATTTATGGGATAGGGGGGCTGGGCTCAGTTCTAGGAAGTTCTGTGACAGCGCTTTTAGCGGTAAAAGTAGGATCTGAAAGGCTTCTTTTAAGTACTGTTATCTTTTACACGTTTTTAATGGTTTTTTACCATTATATACTACACTTTAGGGACAAGTTAGATCATCCAGAATCGATTGTATGGAAGAATAAGGATACAGCAGGAGGATTTAAGCTTATAGCCTCTTCTAGACTTTTGCAGTTCATACTTTTGCTTGTTGTCTTTATGCAAGTAGCTTCTACTCTTATTGATTTTCAGTTTAGTACCTATTTACAGGACTTGTTTCCAAATAAAGATATCAGGACAGCTTATACAGGGCGTCTTTTTAGCGTTGTGCACATGTTAAATATCTTTTTGCAGTTTTTTGGAGCTTGGATTGTCATGCATTTTCTAGGTCTTAAAAAAAGCCATTTATCTGTTCCGTTGCTCTTTTTGCTAAGCACATTGGCTTTTATTTTTACCCCTTCTTTTCAGGTGATATCGACTTGTTTTTGTATGGTTAAAGCTTTTGATTACTCCATTTTCACTATTATTAAAGAGATGCTTTATCTACCTCTTAAGATGGAAGCTAAGTTTAAAGCTAAAGCGATAATTGATGTTTTTGCTTATAGAAGTTCTCGAGCCTTAGCTTCATTTGTGGTGATTGCCCTTCAAATGCTGCATTTGAATCAAATTCAATGTATGTCTTGGATTTTATGTGGACTCTTTCTTCTTTGGTTTGGGACAACATTCTTTATGTTTAGCAAACAACATGCTTTGGCTACTGATTCTATTTAAATTTTCTTTTTCAAAAGGTTTTTTATTTTAATGATCGCAATTGACAAATAGCTAGAAAAAAATTTAGTATCCGGCATTAGTGTAAAAACAACCTTAAGTTAGGATTATGTTGGATTTAACAAAAGCTGTCATCGAAGTGGAGCTGCATCCCGAACAGATTTTAAACACTCCTTTACTTAACAAAGGGACAAGTTTTACTTTTCAAGAAAGAGATGACCTTCATTTGCATGGATTACTTCCTCCTCATATTTCAACAATAGAAGAACAGGTTCAACGTAGGTATCTTAACTTTTCTACTAGAACAAAAGATATTAACAAGTACATTTTTTTAAAAAATTTACAAGATAGGAATGAAGTTCTTTTTTATAGACTAGCTTTGCAATAT
>JBAWWQ010000138.1:0-4555 GCA_037146655.1 Chlamydiota bacterium
GGGAAGTAAAAATGTTTACGCATTCTTAGTGTCTAAAAAATCATTGCAAGATCAATTAGAACATTCGGAGCAATTAGAAGTTTTAAAGATGTGAAAACGTACTTGAGGATACTTGCTTGCAAGCGTTTCAATTCCCTTTCCTTTTTCGGATTCGAACTTCCAGATGTATTTAATTAATCGCCAATTGACAGCCCTTACGCAGCCCATTTTGCAAAGTGCTTTGTCATATACACAAAATCTTTTAGGATTCTCCATAGGCATAAGAGACGAGGAAAGCGAAAGTAAATAACGTCTGAGGCTCTGGCGAATCTTGTTTCTAGAGTCGATAAAGAGCAACCCTCAATGACCCACGCTTCCTTTTTTTGTCAGTGATCGTTCAATCGAAAGCAGTTCTTCCTTATCTTTTTTTTGCCACCTTTTTCAAATATGTGTTTGTCTAAGTGGTGAACGGGAATGCCCAAGGTTTTGCCAAGAAGAGTGGCAAAAGTAGACTTTCCGCTCCCTGGGAGTCCAATGATGGCAATTCTTTTGGCATGTTCTTGATTCATAGTAACCTTACTTTTCTAATTCCTCAGCAGAAACACCATATATATAGAATGGAAACTCACACGCTGCTTTAAAGCCCATCTTTGTAAAAAGTCCCCATGCCATACCTTTAGGCATTAGAATGGCCATCACCTGGTCATGGTGCCGTAAGAACTGCTGAGATAGAATGAGTTAATAAAATGGGGCAACATGGACTTGAACCATGGACCTACGGGTTATGAGTCCGTTGCTCTAACCAACTGAGCTATTACCCCAGAGAGATATGAGATGTATTATAGAAGAAAATATGAAAGAAAAACAAGAGAAATTCTTAGTCGTTAAATTTTCAGGCAATAAGACTCGTTGGCCTTTTCAAGTCTTGGTCTGTCCTAATCAGATTGTGTAAAAGTAAGCGATATTAATTCTAATAAGCAGGGTTTATTTTTATAAAAACAATCAAGATTATCTAAAAAAACATCTGTTATTTAAAGGTTTATAGAAAATTTTATAAAAAGTGGTTTTCAATGGTATTATAAAAATAATAATTTTTGCGGATAATTCCAGAGGAAGGTATATAGAAACTTAAGAAGGAATGGGAGCTTCAAAAGCTTTATTTAAAGAGGATAGCTGTAAATATGAAATTCTATAGTATTATGAGTGTTGCTTGTTTAAGCATGATGCTAAGTGGGTGGGTGTGGGCTGAAGAGGTAGACCTTATAGAATCCGAAGATCTTTCAAAGCTTATAGAAAAACAGTTAGTCCATGAAGAAAGATTCGGGGCATTTTTAGACGAATGTGATCTTGTTGCTAAAAGCGGAAAAAAAGATTACATGCTTTCTAAAATTGATACCATTGCAGATGAACATTTTGAAGATTCAACAGACTCTTATTTAGAAGGATATATACAAGCACTTGTAGACGTGCACTACTACGAATTTAATGTAGGCGTTTATGTTAATGATAGAAAAGTGACTTTATATAATCTTCCTAATAATGCTTTGTTAACTAATAGTATTGTGACATTTGTGGAAAATCTTCCAGAAGTACAATCTGTAGCAAAAGGTGAGACTATCACAGATGAAGAAGAAGAAGAAAAAGAACAGCATATTATTAGAAAACAAGTAAATGGCATTTGGTTCCCACAGTCTACTGTCGTATTTCAGCCATTAATTGCCGACCCAAGAGAACCTCTATATTCTGCAGATTTTAGATATGGGGATCATATCATGGGTAAATACTCTATAGGGGTATCGCTAGGAGATACTTTCCCCATTTTTCGTTGGAGAAATGTTTTCCATTGGAAGGGTGATCTTCAAATTGATATTCAGGCTGGGGTATGGTCTGTTTTTAAAATGGGAGCTTATGACAACCCTAATCACGAAATTTCAGAACTTGTTAATACAGATTATTTGGTCGGTATTCCACTATCTTATGCGGTCAATAGGTGGTCTTTTAGATACCGTATTTACCATATATCATCGCATTTAGGAGATGAGTTTTTAGTGAATCACCCAGGGTTTGTAAGAAAAAACCCTAGCATGGAAGCGATGGATTTAATTACTTCTTACCAAGTAACAGATGGGATTCGCCTCTATTTTGGACCAGGATGGGTTATGCATAGTGATGACACCTACAAGCTAAAACCTTTTTATATTGAATGGGGTGGAGAATTTCGTCATTTTGGTCACTTAAGCTATTATCACAGAATTTATGGTACACCATTTTTAGCTATTTTTGTAAGTAACTGGCAGACCAACCATTGGCAATTTAGTCTTAATAGCCAGCTAGGATATGAGTGGAGTAAGCTACAAGGTGTAGGAAGAAAGGTCCGTGTTTATATTGGTTATTATAATGGTTACTCAGAAGGACAGTTCTTTAAAGAACGTACTTCTTACGGCACTTGTGGATTTTCATACGGCTTTTAACTACTCAACAATTTTGAATCCATCTTCATAGATAGGGCCATTTGGCCCTATGGATAAGACACCTAAAAAGTAATCTTTATAGACTTTGAGTCCTTGCTTAGCAGATGAAATACAATAGAAGCAATTACTTACCCACTCTGATCCTTGAATGACCCCTGTTTCCTGATTGATCTGAAAGCGAGAGGTGATTTTGGCTCTCCAATATTCTGGCTTACCAAATAGCAAAACAGGTGTAGGTGGTACAACTTCGACTTTTCGACGAACTTCTTCAAGGGCAAATTCAAAATCTGTGCCGATCCCTCCCATGACAAAAATAGGAAGATTCAAGAAAAATTCAGCTTGACGTTCAACAAGACGCTCTGTCTTATAGGTCATTTTAGCTTCCACAAAAGGATTTTGCTCTTGTTCCTCTAAAGCTTCACGAATACTTTGACGACGAAAATCCACAATATTAGCACAAGAAAGAATCCCTAATTCTTTAGCAATTTGATTAGCCATTTCCATAGCCCCAGGACCGCCACCTGTTACAAGAATTAAGGTTGTATTAGGGTTGAGCAGGGGATGGTTTACCTCTTTTTTTAACTCTAGAAGCCCTTTGAATAGATTGTAAATTTCTTTTTCATAACCACCTGGTATAAGATGAGACCCATATACTCCAATAGCTGTTGATTTATAAAAAGCCTCTGCTTGGCTTGGAGGAACAAACATCCCAGCTTCTTTGTCTTCCCTAGTGATAAATTGTAAGATCGTGTTGGAGCGTTTGTCTACCCAGAAAACAGGAATACCAAATTTGGCTAAATCTAACAGTAAAATACGATCTTCTTGAGTAAAATAATCGCCTTGCCTTTTAGAAGGTTCTTCAAAATAAATGCGTTTTAGGAAGTGACTTACGATTTCACTAAGGAGAAACCGCTTCATTAAAGGGGATGGAAAATACCGGGAAAAAAGAACCCCTTGTGAAGTGATGTTCCCATCAATCATTCCACGTAAATAGGGATAAGTAGGTTGTTTTTCTATATATTCTTCAACCATTTTAGCTTGTCTTTCTGCGTGGAAAATACCAGGAAAATGACCAAAAGGGGTTTCTTCTGCTACCCAGTCAGAAGGCTTTAGATTTAACAGTTGTTGGCTTTTCACAACAAACGTTGCACATTTAATTTCTTTTTCGGAGGGAGCTGTTTTAAAAGCATCAAATAGAATTTGAGGTTCATTTAAAGCATTACGTAGCTGGTCTCTATCTTGAAAGAAAACATGCTCTCTATAAGGTTCAAGTGTGTAAAATTCTAAAGGAATATCATGGATATGTTCTTGGCTTTCGCCATAAAATTCATAGATATTCCCAGAGGCGTGTGTGTTAGGTTGTAGGATGCAAGCCTTAGTATGGTGATATCCTTGAGGCAAGAATTCCTCAGCGATTTTAGCAAAAACTGTACGTATATGAAGAGGTTCTGTTTGAACAAGGAGCATAGAATCTTTTTTTACAATTCTTTCTTCACACACCGCTAAATATTGATGCAGTTTTAAATACTCTCTAATACTTAAGTGGCTATAACATAAAGATTTTGCAATGGTTGGCAAAAACCCTTTGATTGCATCTTGATATAAACATCTACCAGCTTTTAAAGAGAGAAAGGCAACTGTTTTATCTTTGATTTTTTCTAAGATTAAATTTTCATTGCCTAGGTGACCCCCTAATGAAATTAAAGGCTTTCCAAAACGATCTACTCTTCCAAATAATCTTGATAGGTAGTCTGGGTTCTTCACTCTTCTGCGCTCATCACAAGCAAAAAGCTTTCCTATATAAGCTTCAAGATTCAGTAGTTGGAGAAATTGCTGACCTAAAGAATCTATCGCAATAAGTTCTATAAAAGCTTCAGCAGCTAACAGTTTTTGATTGATATCTATTGTTTGTACAACAGCTTCTATACCAAGCTGTGCTAAAGTACTTTTTAGGTTGAAAATTATTTGAGATGAAGGGAGACCAAATCCTACAAAGGATTTAGAGATTCTTTCAAAAAGGACATGAACGACAATTTTGTTAGGATTTATCTTGGTTAAATTAATGATTTTCCCATCTGGGGTGACTAAATCATGGTGATCAGAAA
>JBAWWQ010000139.1:0-4529 GCA_037146655.1 Chlamydiota bacterium
GCACTTGTCAGCCTTGTAGGTTAAATAACAAGGGGTTATGTACAAAGCTCTATAGGGAAAGGCCTGCTCCTAAGGGACTTAATTTTTTGAGATGATGATTTTATTGTGTACCCTTTTTACTCCTTGGACACCCTTCGCGATAGCATCGATTTTTTCTTTATCTGCTCTTTGGGACACGCTACCTGTTAGAGTGACAACACCATTTGTTGTAGTAACTGATACAAATCTAGCTGTTATAGCGATAGATGTATCAGTTATAATTGCAACTTTTATTTTTGTTGTGATTAACCAGTCTGCTGATTGCTGTTGCAACTGCACTGATTTATTATTTTTTTGATGAGTATGGTTGCAGGAAAAAGATAGTAAACATACAACTGGAATTAATAATAGTTTCTTCATGTAATAGTTACCAAATAAAGGTTGAAAAATAGAAAGCAAAGAAGGCAATTTATTTACCTTCTTTGCTTTGAGTTTAAGTTTTTATTTTTTTTTCATTTGTATTGAAAACGTTTCCTTTACAAAATAAGAAAGCAATATCGAGATAAGAACACATGCAGGAAGGACCCAAAGGAATGTGAAATAGGTAGTAGATGTTTTTGTTACAAATAACTGCGGAATAAATAAGAGCAGTGTATTGAATACAAAAACAGTAGTGTTAATTAATCCTAGAGCAACGGCTCTGGTGTTAGCAGAAGCAATTTCATTAACGCATGTATAATAAAGCATCGATCCAGACAGAAAGAACCCAATACAAAATGAGATAAACTTAATGGGTATGTAGGTGTTTATATTAAAATGAGGTAAGTTTAATCCCATTATTAAAAATATAGCCCCAAGAACAATAGACATGTGAAGCGTTAATTTTCTTGATTGTATTTTATTAGATAGCCAACCAAAAAAAGGTGTACCGATCCCTATACCCACAAAAATCATTCCACTGATGATTAAAGAACTTGATAAGTCGACCGCAAAAAACTTTTGAATTTCTAAGTACCAAAAGCTTGCATAAGCAGCAAGAACTCCGAAGGAAGTGGCAGCTGCTAGAGAGCATAGCCATATTTGTTTGTTTTTAAGTACAGCTGACATGCTTTTGCCAAAAGAAATAGTGGGTTCTTTTTTTTGATTGTCTGGGCTTTTAACAAATATTAGCATTAACGCGAGCAATCCAAATCCAAGTACGGCAAATTCAAGATAAATTTTTTGCCAAGAAACAACTGCTAAAGCTTTGACTAAGTAGTAGTGTATAATAGCTGTTAGTACACAAGAAAGAGTTTGTGTTAACCCAAATAGGATTGGAAACATATTTGAAGTAAACCACTGACCAATAAGTTTTCCTACTGCAATAAATGCAAATGAGGCACCAAGACCTTGTACAAAATTAGATAAGGCAAACATGGATAAGTTTGAGGAAAAAGTGAGAGTGAAATTTCCTAAAGCTAATAAAAAAATCCCACTACTTGCAACTAGTCGAATAGAAAAGCGATCTAGTAAATATCCAGCGGGTATTTGCATACAAGCAAAGCCTAATACGAATGAACCTACAGCAAAAGCTGCTCCTACATCAGAAAGATGCATATAACTTTTAATTGTATCTGCAAAAACTGCTCCTGCAGTATTAAGAAAGAAAGCATAAACAACAAATAGAGTTACTATAAACCAAATGAGCAACCCTCTAATATTTTTTTCCATAATAAACCACCTTGTTATAAATATTTGTAATATAACTTTGTTTTTCAATTAGTGCAATTGTAGATACTTGAAATGTGTAAACGTTAAATTTTTAATGAGTTATGATAAAATGTTAGATGTTATTGTTATTGGAGGAGGTTATACAGGATTAAATTGCTGTCTTACTCTTCAAAAAAATCACGCAAAGTTTTTACTTCTGGAAGCAAGTGACCGTCTAGGAGGGCGTGCTTTTGATAAACTTATTCATAAAAATTTTAGATTAGAACTTGGTGGGCAATATATTGCACCTGTTCAAAAGCGTGTGACTCAAATGGTAGAGGAGCTAGGATTGCAGACTTACCAAGCGTGGGGAAGGGGGGATAATTTTCTTTTTTATGAAGATAAAATAGCGCGCTATCAATCTACACCGGCTGAATGTTTAGGGAAACTTTTAGATAACTCAGTTGTGCAAATGGAAATGGAAAAAGCTCTTGAACTTCTTGGTAAGATGTATAAAGAAGTAGATGGTAAGGCTCCTTGGGAATGTAAAAATAGTCATGCATGGGATGGTATGACATTTCAAACATGGCTAGATACTCATCTTACAACATTTGCTGCAAAGCATTTTTTTCGATTGATGACTAATCAAGGGTTTTCTGTAGAACCTGAACAAATCTCTCTTCTTCAAATGCTTTGGTTTTTTAAAACAAGTCATGGATTGCCTCCATGGGCTCTTGGAGGTGCTCAAGCTAATCGTGTGGATGGTGGTACAGGTCTTGTAGCAGAAAAAATGGGGCAAAAACTACAAGAGCATATTAAGTATAATGAGCGTGTTATTAAAATCACTCAAGATCATACTGGCAGCAAGGTTTATACAGAAAAAAATATATATCAAGCAAAGTCTGTCGTTGTTTGTGTGCCCCCTCAACTTATTTTATCTATCCATTTTGATCCGCCTCTTCCTTCAGACCTGCATCGTAGTTTTGCAAGTTTACAGACAGGTAATGCTATGAAGGTGCAAGCAGTGTATGAAAAGCCTTTTTGGAGAGAGCAAAATTTTTCAGGCAATGGTATTTCGTATAATGGAGTGCCGTCATTTACTTATGATAATAGTGGCAAAGAGGGTTCTCCTGGGGTTTTACTTGGATTTTTAACAGCGGGTTATGCAACAAAATGGAATCTTCAGCCAAAGGAGGAAAGGAAACAAGCCGTTTTAAGTACTTGGGCTTCTGTATTTGGCTCAGAGGTTTTTTCTTTAGTAGAGTACATTGAATACAATTGGCTTGAAGATCCCAATATTCGAGGTGGACATGGGTGTCATTATCCTCCTGGTGTTTGGAAAGAGTTAGGCTCTTTACTTGGTAAAGAGCCTATGCCGTATTTTGGGCATATTACTTTTGCAGCATCGGATCTTGCAAAAGATTGGAATGGTTATTTGGAAGGGGGATTATATGCTGGAGAGCAGGCAGCTAAACAATCTATAAACACTCAACACACTCATTAGCAAAAGATTTTTTAGAATAGAGTGATCATTTGAACTGTTCCTATCCAGGTTTGAGGTAAGTTATTGCCTCTACCTGGTGTAGGAATATAAGTAATAACAGGTTCTAAGTAGGTAGTATGAAAAAGATGTGCTTGGTAGTAGCCTTGAAACATTAACTCGTTTTTTCTTGTAAAAATTCTATGGTTAAGCCGAGCCCAAGCAGTACCGAAACCAAAAGAATCTTTCGGACGTGTTAAAGCAAAAGCTGTGAAACCTAAACCAGCTGATCTATTCATTGGAAGTGTTTTTGCATGGTTGTAACCAAGCTGCCAAAATATACTAATACCGCTAGCATCTACGCCAGGATTACGAAACCAAACGCGTTGAGAACCAAAAAGGTACAAGCCTTGAGCGCCTTGCTGCTCAGCAATATGGGGAATGGATAATTTTCCTGTTTGTACCCAACCACCGATGGCAATATTACCTGGTTTATGCTGCTTTCCTGCTAACCAAGTAAATCCTGTTTCTCCAGCAAAAAAATAATAACCATTAGGGTGAGGTCTTAGTTTGAGCCCTGTTTGAACACCACGAGCTAAGCTGCCATCATAAGCACCTAAAGAAATATAGAAATCGTCCACTGGTGCAATATTGAGAGTAATCCCATAAGCAGAGTTGTAATAGCCGGGCATCACACCAATATTGATAGGGTTATTAAAAATGGGTGTATATAAAAGACCGCTTACCCCTGGAATTTCTAGCGTTTTATCCTGGATAGGAACGGGACGGATTATATTGTTAAAATCATAAGTAGGAACTGTTTTACCAATTCGAATAGAAATTTTCTTGTCTAAAAATGTTTGACGAATCCATATTTCATATAACTCAGATCGATGGAAAGGGGGGAGGACAGACATTGCATCAAAGCCTTGTACTGAGCCAGCTCTTGCATTGGAATTCATCCCGTTAAATTGTAAAAATGCAACACCTAGTGATCCACCTTTCCAATAGTTGAGTTTTTCAAAATCAATATCAAGACCAAGTACAACTAGATCATTACCACTCCATCTTCCTAGATTGTTACCACCTTTTAAGATGACATCTCCATCAGCAACCCAAACACCTCCAAGGCGAACAGCTCCATCTTCTTTAAATTTAAAAAGAGCCTGACCGAGCTCACCCGTGCCTGGCATAATATTTACAGTACTTGGGTTGGTACTGACACCAAGACCTGGGCTAGAAATATGTTGAGGGGTTTCTGGAGAGGATTCAACGCAATAACTTATAGAGTTATAGACAAGCGCTAAGAAAATAAAATATCGAAAATTTTTCATCAATATGACAGCGTGGATACCTCGTCCTTTAGGGCGGGGAGGAAACG
>JBAWWQ010000140.1:0-4526 GCA_037146655.1 Chlamydiota bacterium
TCTCAATAGAACTGAAGTCTCATTCGTAAAAGATCAAAAATTCATCGCTATGAATAGCGATAAAAATTCTGATAGAGCACTTGTATGTTTTGCATTTCGAGCCAAGAAAGTGTTAAGTGACATCTCCAATGAAAGAGGACAAAAAAAGCGTCTTAGAGATTTATTCTATGATTTGGGGTGGGAGTCGAATAAGATCCTCGATCTTATGAATGACAGTGACGATTTCTATTTTGACTCCATTGCTCAGATAAAAATGGACTCATGGACTAAAGGTCGTGTCGCATTGCTGGGCGATGCTGGGTATTGTGCTTCGCCATTGTCTGGCCAGGGTACTAATTTGGCTATTGTCGGTGCTTATATCTTAGCAGGTGAACTAAAGTCAGCAGAAGGTGATTATTCCGTGGCCTTTAAGCGTTATAATGAACTAATGCGTCCGGTTGTTGATGCCAGCCAAGACTTAGGCGCTTGGGTACAGGAGAGCTATCTTCCGGAAGGTGAAGCCTCGAAAGAGATAATAGAACAGCGTTCAAGTGTGATTATAGAAAAAATTAAAGTGGTGTCGAATGCTATTTCATTACCCGATTATTTGTGAAAACATGACCTTACTTCTTTGTCAATCCACTGAAACAAGCAACTTTGCTCATTTTTTTCTTTTAGTCTTGTTCAATCCATTTACCTTTTGAGGCATGCTTTTGCTATCATGGCAGCTCGTCAAGGAGCTTCCAAACTTCAGTTGGCTACCGCCATGGGTCATCGTTCCTTAAGCATGTTACAAAGATACACACATCTCGATGTTGAGGTAACAAAAAAATTTAGCAACCGTATTTCAGAAGAACTCATGAAAGGAGAAAACCTATGAGTCAAAAAAGTGTTATAGAAAGAGAGAAGAAAGAAGTTCTTTCAACTCCTGCACAGCTATTAAAGGATCTGCGCCTGATGATAGAGGAAAATCGGCAAGCTGTAGCCGTGGCTGTTAATGCCGGTATGACCTTACTTTACTGGCAGGTAGGAAGAAGAATTTCAACGGAAGTACTTAATAAAGAAAGAGCTGAGTATGGAAAGCAAATTGTCGCCTCAGTGGGGCGACATTTATCCCTTGAGTATGGAAAGGGGTTCAATAAGAAGTTGAAGAAAATCCCCTAAAAGAAAGAAACTCCTTTGCCGTCCTGCAAGACAAACAGAGGAGTTCTAGATGCGTGCACGTAATAGGCATCAATATAACAAACACCTGGTTCAACGGAACAGTATTTTTTTCTTATTGATCCAAAAATTTTTCATTATGGGAAAAATGATTCGGGTATAGTCAACGAGTGTTAGTAGACACATCTTTCTCCTGTTGAAAACGTGTATTTGTCGACAGATTGTTTTCTAAAAGCCTTGAAAATCCGGTGCGTTGCTTATTACTTAATCTAATGAATGCTGCATAAGAGGATAATCACCTCAGATCAATCTCTATTTAATATTGTCTTTATGAAAAATGAATTTTTCAACACAGCCTAAACACCTAAAAATTAAAATTTTTCTGGAGGAAATTCATAGGATTTTATATGCACTAGAGTACACATTTATTGAGGTGATTGGATGCGGTACATCTTTTTTTCGGTATTACTTATCATTTTTCAGAGTATTACATATCTTTCAGCAGATTCTTTAAATTGGAATACAGCTCAGGCAATACCACCAGGGGCTTCTTCAGGTGTTAGAATAGCTATTACAATATCTCCAGGACCTAATGCAGGAGATGTTATTGCTGCATGGGCTGATTCTGCATATTCTCCTTATTATTCGATCTACAATAATGGAACTTGGACAACTGGCGCGATAAGTTTAGGAGCTTCTGGAGGGGCTTATAATAACATCTATACGACCATAGTTCCTAACTCAAGTAATGTAATGGCAGCGTGGAAAAATTATGGGTCTGACACCCCTTACTATTCTATTTATAATGGCTCTTCATGGGCGACGGCAACTATTACTTTAAACGGTTCGGCTGGGGCTTTCTATGATGTAACGCTTGCTGCTGGACCAAATAGTGGAGAGGTAGCAGCTGCTTGGACAGATAGTACAAGCAAAGCTCCTTATTATTCCATTTACAGTAATGGGACATGGACAACTAACACCATTTCACTAGGAACCTCGAATGGAGTTGCTAATAACGTATTTATTTCAGAAGGGCCCTCCCCGGGAACATTAATCGCGACTTGGTCTAACCTTGTGAATGGGTTCCCTTATTATTCGATCTATCAGGGCGGAAACTGGAGCACAGGTACAATCCCAGATGGAGGTTCAACTGTTTATACTGATGTCTGTGTAACACAAGGTTCAAATAGCGGAGAGATGGTAGCAACCTGGGCTGATAGTAATTCGGGTGCGCCTTATTATTCGATCTATCAGGGTGGAATCTGGACGACAGGATCGGTTGCTCTTGGAGGCCCTCCTAATAGTGGTATTGCCAACAGTGTCTATGCTACACGAGGACCTAGTGCAGGTGAGTTAGTAATGACTTGGAATAATTATCAGGATAACCAACCTTATTATTCGCTTTATAGCAACGGATCTTGGAGTGATGGTGCTGTGATCCCCTTAAATGAATCTTCTTCTACAGGGGTTAATAATGGTGATGTATGTGTAGGTCTTTTGCTAGATGGTTATACTGTAATAGCCGCTTGGGGAGACGTTACACTTCCTTACTTACCATACTTTACCAGTGTGGTTGGTCAGCCGCCAGTTCCACCAACACCACCAACACCTTCCGGATCTGTTAATCCGCCAACAAATGGTCAAGGTCGGCACGTGTTTAATCAATTTGCTAATTATGGAGAGTACTTTAATGCACTCCAGTGGACTTTAAGCACGACAAGTGATGTGGTATATTATAGGGTGTATCGTTCAGGGACGCTAATTGCAACCCTTGGTTCTAATGCTACAACCTATGAAGATCGTAATCAAAAAAACATTCCTATTACCTATACAGTGACAGCTGTAGATGCTTCTGACAATGAAAGCTCAGCGCTTATTATCCAACTGTAAGGTCTGTTAATCCGCTCTTTGCTAGTTCGAATCTAGCATCCGGAGTATTTTTTAACTCACGACAGTTGTTGCACTTCATGGTTAAATGGGCGTTGCGCCAGTTCACATTTCTCATAGACAAAATCACTTAGAAACTAAGCTTGAAAATTCCAAAAAAAAGAGCATTAAGAAAGTTGTTTAATTTCTATATTTCATGAGAAATATAAATAGATTAAATTAAAAGGTCTTTTGCGAACTCATAGTTTATGAAAGAGCATTCCCCAGTCTTTGAATAACCTTGTTCTTGGTGGGAGAGATCGTATATTTTATTTAATCCTAATTGTTCGCAGGTAGATATAATCTTCTCTAGAGTCTTTATTTCATTATCGTCAAATAGATTTAAATCAGGGTCTTGAGTGCATTCATAAATATAATTTTTGGATTCTTTTAAAAAACCTTTGTTGATTAGCATGCTGTATATTGCGTCGTATTGATCAGGACAAGGCCCATATTTTAAAGGTATATAACGAGCTCCTGTAAGGCTAATTTGGTGGTTTTTAAAGTGAAGAAAGTCTGTATAAAAAAGAACTTTATTTAAAAAAAGTTTAGACGTTTTGAGATGTTTGGTTAGATATAAGACCACATTTTTCATTATTTGAAAGTTGAATTTTCTTTTTCCATTAAATAAGTCTTCAGGGGCCCTTTTCCAACACACATTCAAAAAATTCATTTCAGCTGAAGCATTATCACACTTTAGCCTTATAAGTTCGTCTTGACTTGCATCTTGAACATAATATGTTTCCCATCTTTTTATGCTGGCCTCTCCAACGTTTAAATAGCGTGCAAACATAGATTGGGACATTTCTAAATTTTCTCTATAAGCAATAATTTGCGAAGACATGAGTAATCCATGGATTTCTCTGTATTTATCTGCGGAGATTTTTCTGAAATTGTTCATTTGTTCTGTAGTCATTAGAGTAGAATGACACTTAGAGCATGTCATACATGGAGCAATAACTTCGATAGTCTCCCCCTTTACTTCCGAATCAAATCGGATGTTTTTTTCCACGAATTGATCGTTATTGCATTTTAGGCATTTCATTATTTTTCTCCACCCTCTCTAGGGAATTTACTTTCGTGCAAAGACACATAATAAAAAAATGAGTCTTTAATAGAAAATTTTAAGTACATTTCTTTTTCTAAGGTTTTACTATGCCAGTGAAAAGCCCATAAATCAGATCCTGTTCCGAAGGGTTCTGTATTTGATTTTGGAGGATATTGACCTGCATAATGACGTATTTCAATTTCATTTAACAACTTAAGGATTAAGTTCCAAATCTCGGAAGTGTCTTCTATCCCAAGATTCTCTAACTCCCCGTAAATTTTGTTAAAATTAGCAAAAGCTACTTGGTTTTTTTTAACAGCTTCTTTTGCTTCCTTAAGTCGGTTATCGATTTCTCTTCCAGATGGTCGTTTCACTATCTTACCTTAATATTATCACATAAAAAGTATCATAT
>JBAWWQ010000141.1:0-4512 GCA_037146655.1 Chlamydiota bacterium
TTTGGCTTTGGAGTTTGCAAGTGAAGAGCTAAGAAATGATAGAGGCATTGTTAAGCGTGCTGTTCTGGATGATGGTTTGGCTTTACAGTTTGCAAGTGAAGGGCTAAGAAATGATGGAGAGATTGTTTTGCGTGCTATTTCCCGAAATGCTTTGGCTTTGCAGTTTGCAAGTGAAGAGCTAAGAAATAATACAGAGATTGTTTTGATTGCTGTTGAGGTCAATGGTTTGGCTTTGCAGTTTGCAAGTGAAGGGCTAAGAAATGATAGAGAGATTGTTTTGCGTGCTACTGGCCAAAATAGTTTGGCTGTGCAGTTTGTAGGTAGAGAGCAAAGAGCTTTTGCGGAAGCTTGTTTACGTGTGGACCGTAATGGATTGGCCTTAAGAGATTTGCCTGACTTTCAAAATGATAGAGAGATTGTTTTGATTGCTACTGCCCAAAATGGTTTGGCTTTGGAGTTTGCAAGTGAAGAGCTAAGAAATAATACAGAGATTGTTTTGCGTGCTACTGCCCAAAATGGTTTGGCTTTGGAGTTTGCAAGTGAAGAACTAAGAAATAATACACAGATTGTTTTGCATGCTACTGCCCAAAATAGTTTGGCTGTGCAGTTTGCAAGTGAAGAGCTAAGAGCTTTTCCGGAAGCTTATTTACGTGTGGCAGATGATGGATTGGCTTTAAGAGATTTTCCTGACTTTCAAAATGATAGAGGCATTGTTGAGTGTGCTGTTCGGGGTAATGGTTTGGCTTTGGAGTTTGCAAGTGAAGAGCTAAGAAATGATAGAGAAATTGTTTTGCGTGCTGTTTGGGGAAATGGTTTGGCTTTACAGTTTGCAAGTGAAGAGCTAAGAAATGATAGACAAATTGTTTCGAATGCTGTTCTGGGCAATGGTTTGGCTTTACAGTTTGCAAGTGAAGAGCTAAGAAGTAGTATTAGGCCATCCTTATAAAATATATTTATAATTTTATTTTGCTGGTATTGTCTAAATTTTTGGACGAGAAGCCCCTTCTGGGTTTTGTTCAATGGTATAGATGCCGATTGAGCTGAAAGGGTCCTTTTCTATACGAATATGAAAGGTGTTAGGTTTCCATTCCCAACGATTTGAAACTCGGTCTTTCAGTGAACATTCACAAGATGTATATCCCTTTTTTGCAAAGGATTCTTTGTCAAATGTGTCAAGTATTAAACACTGTTGTTGACTAGTGGCATCTAGATAAATAATCCGTGTTTTTTCGAGGTATTCGTCCATCTGGGCTTTAGTTTTTGTGTTTTTTAGGCAATTTTTGTGAAAATAGTTACCTATAATATGGCCATAACCTAGATCGGCATAAGGGATAAGATAATTATTGCCTTCGTCTAGCCATTTCATCATGACAGATAGGGGATCTTTTATAGGTTGTTGATACGAGAGTTTGTGAAGGTTTGTTGTCATTGTCTTGCTTGTTTTTTTAACGGGATACTTTATTTTTTTTGTCATTAAAATGCATTACAAATTTATCTTTAAGAGGTCGAATTATTTTTTTTAAATAGAAAGACATTAGATTATTTGGTAAAAACAAAAATATCTGGCAATATCTGGAAATATCTGGCAAAAACAGCTGTTTCCAGATAGGTGGTATTGGTGAGGTTTTTGAGTATAATTTACGTAAAGTGTTAATGTGGTTGATATTGCGAATATTTTAACTATGCTTGAAGGTAAAACTTTAGAATTTAAAAGGGATGTATCTTCTATGCAGCCTATTTTAAAAACATTGATTGCTTTTGCCAATACAGCGGGCTTTTAACTGCTCGAATAAATCTGCTTATTTGTTATTAAATCTATTCATTTTAGCAGATTATTAATCTTGGAGCTCTTTTGTTTTCAGAATAATTTTTTTATATTACATGAATGAATCTATTGAAAATTTACACAAACTGTAAAAAAATATATTAAAAAACTATTTTAAATGTTATTTTGAATGCGCATTTTTGATAATCATTTTCTATTGTAGCAATTGCTTAAATGAAGAAACAGACGCCTAAAGTTTTTACCTATCAAAGCCGTCCTGTATTAAATAGTGCAAGCAATGCCATTTTGGATCTTTATGGCATGCTCTATGGCAAAGTAGAAAGAACTCTTTTTACAGATCTTCAAAAAGGCAAAGAACTCAATACGCTAAAAAGAGAGTATTTACTCCAATTTGGTATTACAGCGAGACAGTTCAACGGTTGTCGTATGACTTTGCAAGGTAAGATAGAGTCTGCTAAAGAATGTCGCTTATTAAGACTTGAAGAACTTAAAGAGGCTATTGCGGCATTAGAAAAAAAGCTACCCAAGATCCGAAGTAAGTTTAAAAAACATATCAAACATCGCAAGCTTGTCTCTTTAAAGCAGAAGCTAGCCTTACTTGAATTTGAAAAAGAAAAGGCACAAGTCTCTTTATGTTTTGGGGGTAAGAAGTTATTTCATACTCAGCACAATTTAGAAACAAATGGCTATAGCTCTTTAGAAGAGTGGAAAAAAGACTGGGAACAAGCGAGAAATTCTGAGTTTTTCTGTATAGGATCATCGTACTTGTTGGGGTCTTTTAGGAGAGTGAGAAATTCGGAAAGAGAGGGATTTGAACCCTCGGTACCCGTAAAGGTACGCGTCCTTAGCAGGGACGTGCCTTCGGCCGCTCAGCCATCTTTCCATGAAGCAAAATAGTAGTTGCTGTTTTCAGGATAGATCTTAGCTTGTTTTAGGGTTTTTGAGCAAAGGATTCCTCTCAAAATTCTGAAAAGGTTGTGTCTTATAGTTTTTGTAGTTAAAAAGTGTAAGATATGGAGGCGTTGACTGTGGCATAAGAAGGGGTGTTTCTTCCTATAACTGAAAAAGAGGAGCCTAAATAAAAACCTAGATTAGGTAGAACAATGAATTCAATTGCTGGGGTTAAAGAAAGGATATCTTCAGACGCAAGAAACATGGGGCCCATTGATCCATCGGGGTTTTTTCCAGTAATTCCATGAAATTTCGAAGAAAATGTATGAGCATAGGTAACATCTAATGCAAAGTTATATTTTTTTGAAAAAGCATATTCTGTGGCTAAGTTTAAAAGAATTGTGCTACCTGGTCTTGCTGTGCCCTTTGTTGTCAAAGATCCTCCATAAGCAGTGATGCCTTTGACAGAGGCTTTTCCATATTGAGTATAAGATAGGTTAAGGCTAAGGTTATAGGGGTGGCAAGGGATGTTGTAAAATGATTTGTCTACAACAAATGTGATAACACCTCCATAAGCGCCGTTGCCGTTAGCATCATTGACATTAAAATTGGGGTCTAAGTTATCGTATTTTCCTGTAGGAAAAATAGCATTAAGATCAAGACGTAGATTGGGTGTTGCATTGTTTTTTTGTTCCCATAAAAACTGAAATCCCAATCCTGCTGTGATATCTCCTAGGTGGGTTGTGCTGTGATGATGGAAAAATATCGTTTGTATAGGTATAAAAAATTCAGCTTGGATGTGTTTAGTAATGCCGATATAGCCAAAAATTTCTGGGGAAATTAGCCCATAAGAGTTGTCGATGGTAAGGCCCCATTTATTATCATAGATGCCGTAGGATCCACCGGCGTATAATGTAGCAAATAAGCTGATGTCACGTGGGTTTTCGTTAACGTTATCAAATTCTAATAAAGTCCCTAAAAATGTAGGGGTAAAATCGCAAGAGGGAGCGTTGGATGGATACAGCAACCGCAAGGGGATTAGTAGGTATGCAAGAAAAAAGTATTTCATAGACTCTTAATGGATGTAAGAGCCTTGAGAGAGCATTTTACCATTAAGCGCATTCCAATAACTTGTGTGTAAGGATCCGTCGGGATTTTGTACTGTTAGGGAGTAAACGGGCAGGAATACATCCATTGTTGAGCGAATTGCAAAGTCGTTGCCGAAAGCAGCTTCTGCAGCCTTTTTGATTTGTGTATTAGAATAACGTTTACTAGAGCGCTCTTCATGTTTAAAAGCTTTGGTGACAAGTCTATCGTGGAGTTGGGTTTCTGGTATAACATGAAGTTTGGGCTGTTGAAAATGAAGCCTATAGCTATTACCACTTTGGACAATAAGTTTTTTCTTGTGGCAGCTATCTAACCAAAGATCTAGAACTTTACTATCAATTTGTAGACATTTCGATAATCCATCGCGATCGATAGAGCCGCCTCGTTGTGATAAAAGATTAATGATTTTAAATTCGTAGCGCTCAGCTCCTGCGGTAATGCAGTCACCGAAACCGTGAGTTTTTTCCCAATCTTGAGTATTTAAGACCATTTCACCATCTGTTAGATCCCATAGAATAACTCCTTCACCTGTGTGATCACCTATTGTGGAGTATTTGACTTCCATAAGGAGATAAGGGAAAAATTTTAAAGAAGGTTCTAAAAATTTGTGTTTGTCATCTTTCAGCAGTTCTTTTTTGTTGGTTTCCATAAGCTGTGCTGGGGTGAACCTAGCTTCTAACGTATGGAAATCTCCTGAACTCACAATATCTAACACTTTTGTTCTGTAC
>JBAWWQ010000142.1:0-4508 GCA_037146655.1 Chlamydiota bacterium
AAAGTACCCTCCGAAGCTACCCTTCGATAACCAAGTTGGGCGCCGTAGGAATCCTTTTCCTTTAGGGAGAGGAGGATGTCAAATAATATACAGACAACATACTCAAAAACGTTTGAATTAATCTTGTAAAGAACAAATTTTTGTTAAAGAAGTATCAAAGTCTTTAACAAGGGAAGGATGTTCTTTTATAAGCCAAGCGCGTAGCACTTCTCCTGCTCTTTTGATTTCTGCTTTATAAAATAGAGGATCTTTTGCTTGATTATCTAAAGATAAGCTCCCTAGATCAATTTGGGCTGCAACTCCATCTATAAAACCAAGATTTGATTTAAATTTAAAGTCTCTATCTCCAAGTCCTTTTTCACAGCGCACTACGGCAAGCTTAAGAAGTTGATCGAGTTTTTCTTGTGCTTCGGCTACTTTCCCTTCTTGCATTAAGGTATTGATCATATGACGAGTTGCCATTCCTTTTTTTTGAATGACAAAAGCATAGTCATCGAGGTTAATTGTATATTTGTAACCTAATTTATCAAAAAACGTGAGTGTTTGATTTAAATCGGTGGTTTTTTGAAGATGGTAGTAGAGCATCCCTGTTTCTTGTTTTAGAAAGTGATAAGCAATTACATAGCTACGGAAAGTTCGTTTTAAGATAAAATTTTTTTTGTGTATTTTTTTTGTTCGATATTGATCTAACGAAGAAGGAAGTGGGAGGTGTTTTATTAAAGGCGGTATGCGTAGGTGGTGAAACTTGGTGAATTTAAGGATATACTGACCATTATCAGAAATAAATACATAGGATTGACCACCACAACTTAGGTAATGAAAGGGTTGTGATAAAATACTATGGAGTTGGTTGTTTTCTTCAATAGATAGTGTGGGAGCTTGAAATTCTTCATCGGATGGGAGCTTGTTTGTCATTCTTGTAAGAGCAAATCCATCTGTGGCTTTATGACATAGACGCTCTAAGCTTAAGAAAATAGATGTAGATAAAAAAATGCTAGCAACTATTTTTAGATAAAATTGTGGTTTTAAACGCATGTCTGTAATCGCTTTTTAAAAGTAAAAAGGTGATGATAAATGGATTTTATAAGTTAGGTCAATGTCTTTTTTCTTTTATATGGAGTATTTCAATGAGCGCTTTAATTATTGTCGATCTTCAAAAAGATTTCATGTTAAGTGGATCTTTAACTGTGAAGGATGCTGAAAAAATCATTCCAGTCATAAATAGATTGTCTCAAGAACCCTTCGATTCTGTAGTTGCTGCAAAAGATTGGCATCCTAGAAATCATATAAGCTTTGCTTCTACTCATAATAAGCAGGTGGGAGATGTTATCATACATGAAGGAGAGGAGCAACAGTTATGGCCAGACCACTGTATTCAAGGCGAGTCAGGTTCTGATTTTGTTGAAACTTTAGATCAAACAAGGATTCAAAAAATATTTTATAAAGGCTCTTTGAAAAATACAGATAGTTATAGTGTTTTTTTTGATAATTCAAAAAAAGTATCCACAGGCTTGGATGAGTTTTTACAGAAAATGGCTATTAAAAGAGTGGTTATTGTTGGTTTAGTCCTTGAATTTTGTGTGAAAAGCACAGCTTTGGATGCTAAAGCATTAGGGTATGATGTTGTGTTGATCGAGGAGGGTATTGCAAGTTTAGCTAAAACAGAGGAGAAAAGACAATATTATTTTTTAATGCTTAAAAAAGAAGGCATACAAGTTTTGGAATTAAATAGTTTTTATAAGATATTTTAATGTTGTTTATGTTATAATACATGTAAATTAATTGTAATTTGGTGTTTTATCATGAATGTAGTTCACAATCCTGGCATCTTAGAGAAAAAATTATTTGATAAGTATGATGTAGGCATTTCTTATAAAGATTCTACCCCTTCATTTTTGCGCATAGTAGATAATAAGTTGATGGCAGTAGCATTAAAAATTATTCAAACGAGTTCGTTGATTTTGGCCTGCTCTTTAGTTGTAGGCTCGGTGGTTTTACTAGGTGTTACTTTTATTCCTACAGGGGTAGTTGCTTCTCTTTTGGGTGTTGGATTGATTTGTTATGTTGTTAGGTCTCATTTTCAGAAATATTACAATAAAGAATCGTTGCAGAAATACCAGCAAGAGGCTACTCAGCTTATTAAAGTTGATACATATTTAGATGGTATTGCCGATGTGTCAGACTCAGTGAAACCAAAATTTTTAAGACCTTTAACGCACTTAATAGAAAAACATCATAATTTATTTACTATAATTAAATATCGTATTTTGTCCCCAGAAGATTTTAAAAAGGCATTTGACTTAGATATAAAATATTTACAACCTGTTGAACAAGTTCTGTTTTATTCTAAGGTTAAAATTGCAGTAGCTAGTCATCGTGATTATGCGGGTATTATCAGTAATCCAGCAGATTGGTCAAAAACATTAAAAGATTATATAACAAAACAGCAAGATCTGTTTAAGCCTGATAATCTAATAGATTATGATGCAATCAACGAGGCTTCTTTACGTCTTATAGATTTTTTTACCATAGCATCGTTATTAGATAATAAGGTTATTGATCCAAATACACGCATGCTTATTAAAAATTGTAAAAATAAGGTTGATCAGGGGCGTAAAGTATACAACGTAGCTAAGGGTGTTGCAGGTTCTAGAATTAGTTTTTTAGAAAAAAAGATCGCTCAATTAGAGCAGGAAAAAGATGAAAAATACCAAATGCATGAATCACATAAGGTTGTAAGTCAGGAACTCAAGCAGTTTTTTAAACACATACAAGATGTTCAAAAAGATCAAGAACATAAAATCAATGCCTTAAATGAAAGACGGACGGTTAATTGCCGCGCAATTGATGCAAGAAGGGTGCTAGGTCCTGATGGAGTATTAGGTTATTCACAAGAGGACGCTAAGCTTTACCAAGAATATCAACGTAGATATGAGATTCAAAAAAGTGATATAGAAAAGAAAAATAAGGAATGTTTTAACGACTGCGTGGGTATGTCTATGCAGGCAGATTTTTTGATGGCTAGACAGCAGCTGCAAGTATATCGTAATTTGGTAGAAGCTGAGTACCAACCAGGCATACAAAGATTTTCTGATGAGCTTGTGGATTTAAAAAATGATATCGATAAAGAAGTTATGAAAACTTTTAAAACTGTTTTAATACAGCAGTTTAATGCATTACAAGGTGCTATATTGCGTTAGCTAGTGCAATGTAGCAAAGAAGCTTTAGTGGGGTGCATTAAATCTTTTGAGCTTTTCTATTAAGCTTTCCAGAGGTTCGCTCAAGAAGCAGAAGGTCTTATGGTTGGATTTGGCTCCTTTAATTAAAAGGATGGTGGATTTGGCTATATTGAGTTCTTTGCTGAGTAATTCTATTACAGCTTTGTTAGCTAAGGATTTATCAGCAGGGCTTGTTACCTTGATTTTTAAAGCATTATTTTCTAAACCACAGATCTGATTATTGGAGGATTTAGGTTGCACTTTTACGTGCAATAAAACCCCCCGAACGCTTTTAGATAGCATAAATTTTAAGAAGGCTTGGATAGGATAAAGCCTTCTGGTTTTTTTATGCTTGTTTTTTGACAGATGGTTGTCACAGAAGCAAACATGCTTGATAAATCAGATAAATTTGAAGGAAGAATGAGCGTATTCGTATTTTGAGCAAACTTACCCAATTGTTCTAGATATTTTTCTGCAACTTTCAATTGAATAGCTTCTTGTCCGCCAGTTGTTTGCAGGGCTTTACCAATCATTAGAATGCTTTCAGCAGTCGCTTCTGCTATTTTTTCAATTTCTACAGCATGACCAGTTGCTTCATTGATACATTTTTGTCTTTGACCTTCGGATAAAGCGATCAGTTCTTGCTTTTCCCCTTCTGCACGATTGATTTGGGCTTGCTTTTCTCCTTCTGATTGAGCAATTACAGCCCGTTTTTCCCTTTCAGCGCGCATTTGTTTTTCCATAGCATCTTTGATACTTTGTGGAGGCTTGATGTCTTTAATCTCGTAGCGGGTTATTTTAATGCCCCAAGGATCGCAGGCTTTATCAGCAGCTTCTACGATTTGTGCATTAATGTTTTCTCTTTCTTCAAATGTTTGATCTAGATCTAATTTTCCTATGACACTACGCATAGTAGTCTGAGCAAGTTGAACTGTTGCAAACATATAGTTATTGATACCATAAGAAGCTTTTTGAGGATCCATCACTCTGAAATATAAAACGCCATCTACTTCAACAGAAATGTTATCTCGTGTAATACAGATTTGCATTGGAACATCTACGACCATTTCTTTTAAAGAGTGTTTATAGGCAATTTTATCAACAAAAGGGATGATGACGTGAAATCCAGCCTGAAGGGCATGATGATATTTGCCGAGTCTTTCTACGATATAAATACTTCTTTGAGGAACAATATAGCTCGCTCTTGATACAGAAGTTAAAACAAGAAATAAAATAATAGAACTAATAATAAGTGGTGTAATCATAGAAATTCTACCTCTACTGTAAGGT
>JBAWWQ010000143.1:0-4457 GCA_037146655.1 Chlamydiota bacterium
CATGCTCTTTTTGACTATATCGCAAACCAAAAAAACACCTTTGCAGATCCTTCCTTAGGACCACATTTATTTGATCACCCCATAAAACAAAAAGAGTGGGATGATCGTATGCAAAAAGAGCGGATCCAAACCCAACCTAAAACTTGGCTTAATACCTTAGGTAAAGTTTTATTATTCAGCACCTGTTTTTCTTCTCTATACCCTCTACTAGGTAGCGCCTTACAAAAAGTTGTAGACACCACAGAAAAAACTCACCTTCTTGCCTTAGGAGTGCCTCTTGTTGCTTCTTCAATGCTCACAAAAAATCCCAAACTCTCTATTGCCACAGGCATCCTTGGACATGTTGGTCACGCCCTAGGAGCAAACTCGAATGAAAATGTGGGCCTATATATCCGAGCTAATAGAGTCCAGTTTACTGGTGGCGTCGTAGGAAGTATAGGCGGAAGTGCACCTTCTCAAGAAGCCACAGCTTCCATAGGTCATGTATTTGCAGCCCTATCTAATGAGGTTCAACCACTTGCCCCTACACAGCAACAAGTTGCGGCCCCTACACCGCAAGAACTCGCGCCTGCTGGAAAAAATGTCTTTGTCGTCCAAGGTCCAGTCATCATCGAACCCCACATTACATATCATCAGACAGAAGACTGCTCTTTATTTAGTTGCGCTCAAGAAGTTACAAAAAACGTTCAACCTACCATCATTTTGGCAGGGCCAAGTGGAACCGAACTCAATGCCGATTCTGTAAGCGTGACCTCTGCTATTTTTATGAATCCTCCAGAGGCATCTACAGTTATAAGCGCTCGTGGAAATATTGCCTTAGATAGTGAAACAGCATATTCTTACTCAAAAGAATCTGGCGGCCTTAGCAAAACTCACTCACAATATGACGAAAAGCCAGCACCTCTTATCGTAACAGGAGATTTAATATGTTCCTCTAGTAAAGGCAATATCACATTAAATGGCTTTGTACCCTCTCCTAAAAGCACTCTAGAATGTAAAGCGCCAAATGGTTCTATTGCCGTCACAAAACCCATATTAAATCACGCAAGAAAGACAAGTGGTATCTTTGTTTCAGCAGGCGTAAACGCCTTAGGAGCTGTTGGAGCTGAAGTTTCTTCCCATAATGGTCTATCTACTTATGCTGTGATCCCTTTTAAAAATCTCATGAACGCCGTGGAAGGAACGACCGTTTTTGAAAAAGCTTTAGCCGCTCATACGGGCGTTCATCAAGCTATCAGCCTTGCATCTGGAGTGAATAATCCTGCATCACTTGTTAGTGTGAGTGCATCTTTAGGCTATACTACTTCCAAACACTTTTGGCAAACACCTGGTCCTGGAGACCTTATTGGGCTCAAGGCAATTACATTGATTGCTCGCTCTATTTTGATTCGTGTATCGTTATATGCTGATCATGCCATTACCTTAAAAGCTGACCATATCTATATCGTACCTCCTACACTAGAATCCACTTCGAGAACACCGAGTATGGCTATATCTGCAAGCGTCTCTCTAAATGGAGCTATCTCTGTCTCTCCATCATTTTCTACATCCTCAGGAAAATTTCTCTACCATATTCCCCTCTCTATCTCTTCCCCAAATGTCTTCATTGAATCTACCTCGCTTGAACTCACTCGCACTACTATTGGCGCCCATCATGGACATCTAAATACCCCTGAGATTATTTTACATAATCCGCAAGACATCGCCCATACAACCTCTCAGTCTATCTCTGTGGGAGGAACATGGTCTTACCTAAAAAATCAACAATCCCACCTTCGACATGGAGCGTCGTCCATTGTGTTTACTCACATAGATCACCCTTTTAACTATGCTATCCAAGGGGGTTTTGTAGAAAATTCTAAAAATCAACAACTATCTATTCAAGGATATACTCTAGCAGACAAGAGCTACGGATCTAAAACAGCAATCATAGTCAGCCCTCAAGCGCTTATTTCAGACGTCTCTCATCTTTATGAGATGTTTAAACCAACATTAGAGCCATCTTCTCAGACACCACGTTATAAAACATCGGCTTCTTCTACAACTGCGCGTTATCAAGCCTACAAGCCTACCGCTTCAAAAAACCAACCCCTCTCTACTAAAACACCTCAGTCAAAACCACTTAAACCAAAAACACCTTCTAAACCCCATTTAAACCAAGATAAAGTGCAAGATTTTTGGGAAGCTTTTCAAAAAGGTGCCGCTGAAGGCTCGATGAAATCTTTGCTATCTACAGCAGAGCTGCTCAATGATCTCCAATCGCTTTTCAGGACAACCCATCCTGCTATAAGACTTTATCGAAGCGCAGCGGAACCAAAAAGCTTAGAAAAAGATGATGTAGCCTTGATTCACTCGACAGCTGATGTTGTTGCGGGTATTGGTACTGTTGTTAAATACATAGGAAAAGCCACTCATCCCACAACACAACAAACCACTCCTTTTCAACTTTCTGTCTATGCAGATAAAGCCTTAAAGGCCTACAACCCTATGAGTGTGATTGCAATCACTCATTGGCTAGGCATGCCTCACGATCCCACAACATCAGCGCATCTAATGTCTTTTGCTCAAATGCAACAAGCTGTTGATCTAGCCGGTTCCTTTCTCTCTTCCTTAGAACCTCATGACTACGGGTACTATGCAGGCTTGGGGACAGGTTTTGTAGGGACTGAATTCTTAACAGATTTTATGACAGGCGGCCTTGGAGCAATCGGGAGTGGAATAAAAGCCATCAAACCACTTGCTTATAGTGCACGCATGGAAGAAGTCACTCGTCAAATAAATACTGTCATTGCAAGATCTTCTTATTTAGAAGATACAGTTTTTAAAGCATTACGGCATGAAAGTTCTTATTTAGAGCAAATTTTACCCACCTATCCGGGTGGTCATTCTCTTCATGAACTAGAGCGTATATGGTTATCTGCTATTGAAGGTCATACAACCCCTTTTACAACGACTGAGCATCAAGCTGTCTATCTCAAACAACTTGATAGGCTCGTCTGCCGTTTAGAGGTTGGTGAGCGCAAATATATCATTAAGGCAAATCGAGACAACCCTCTCATGGCACTTGCAGAATTAGCTTCTCTGAACGACTTGCACGCTCTCCAGCTCAGACATTTAGACTTGCCATCTCCTGTTATCATAGGTACAACAGGACTTGATGATAGGCAAAGTATTGCAAAATATTTTATAGCTAAAGAATTTTTAGAGGGCAACACTCTGAGTGCTTCTTTCGAGAGGATGGCTGAGCTTCCACGCGGATCTTCTGAACTAAAAATTTTAAAAAACGATCTTCTAGACGTTGCAGAGTTGACAGGTAAAGCCTTGGGAGAACTCCATGCAAAAACTGTTAAAATTGAAGAGCAATCCAATCTTGGCGAACTCAACATGATTCTAGATCGCTTTCATCAATCCTTTATTTATACTGATATAGAGCTAAATAGAATCAACCTACCCAAGCTTCATCCCTTTATATATGAATTAATCGGTAAAGCCTATGAAGAGCCATTGTTACCATTCGCTCGTGGATTTAAAGATATTCATGGAGGTCAATTTATATGGTCAAAAACCAATGGCCAATTGCGTTTAGGGTATATTGATGCAGAGGAAGTGTCAAAGACCTATCATGGTCATAATGCTCATCCAGTAGCTTTGCCCATTTTGGAATACAGAAAATTTCTAGATGAATATAGTATTATGGGACAGGACGTCCACGCAAGTCCTAAATACATAGAAAGTTTAAGACAAAGGTTTCATCAAGGATATGTATCAGAATATACTGTACAAACACCTGCAGCGATTCAACATGTCCTAGAAATCGACTCTGCTGTAATCAATATTCTTCACGATCTTAAAGCGCACGGTTTTAGTCCAGAACAGATCCCTGTATATCTCTTTAAAGAAGCTGAAACAGCCATCTATAAACTCAACAAAAAACTGAAGGATTTAGAACAATCTTGGAAAGGATAAAGATTGTTTTTAAATACTGAAGAGAACGATTACGACAATCTTCTTATGGGCAAAAGTAGGGTTGGTGGGGGCATAATGCTTCTGAATTAGCTCTAAAACAAGCTTTTTAAAGGATTCTTTTAACTTATGGTTGCCAGGCACCCCTCTTTTTTGAGGAATCAGCCCCATATCCCCTTGTGACTTGTAATTATTTAAAAGTCTTCTAACCTGTCTGGTCGTAAGATTCAAATAATCAGCAGCTTGCTGCTGGGTTGTGTTGTCGCATTCAAGCTGCGATATAATTTCTAAACGATCTAACTCCTTGATAATTATAGAAATGCAATCCTTCATAGTTTTTAACTCCTTGGTAATAAACACCTTATTACCACAAGAGTGACATTTTAACTTAACGGAAATGTGACATTTCAACTAAACGCTAATAATATTATTATAATACTGTTAGCGTTAAGTAGAAATGTCACTGTTTAGAATTAAGTTAAAATGTCACTTAT
>JBAWWQ010000144.1:0-4438 GCA_037146655.1 Chlamydiota bacterium
CCTCTAATTAATTAGAGAGATTTTAACAAATAAACTGCTTTTAAAGCAATTTTCTGGAAATTAATTCACCAATTAAAAAGTTAACTATCTTTTTTTAAGAAGCATCGGTAGCTTTGTTTTCTAAAAATAATAGGAAGTGCTCAAAAGAGGTAGTTCCTCTTAGGTTTTCTAGCCAATCATCATCTAAAAGCTCCTGTATAGGGGGGAGAGCTTCAAAATCTGCAGCTTTTTTCATGAAATACATGGAGGTATCTAATTGATTTAAAAGAGAATAAAGGCAGGCTAAATGATAATAAGCGTGGATATTTCCAAGTTTTGCGGCCTGTGTCATTTTAAATTCGGCATCTTTAAAATAACTAAAACTTTCTTCTGGATTTTCAAGAGAATCACCAAGGGCAGCAAGGGTGATAGCCCAATCTAAAATAATTTGATCGTTTTCTTCCTGGCGTTTATAGGCAAGTTTATAATGATAACACGCTTGGTTGTAAGGAAGAGGATCAGATCCTAATTCTGCAAGGTGGCTGTAAACAAGGGCTAGGTGATGATGAATCTGTGGGTATTCAGGATCGATCATTAATACATGTTGTAAAACTTCCAAAGATTTACTGTATAAAGTCAGATCGTCTTGGAATCCAGCTAAATGATCTAGAGTTACACCATAATAAAATAGCCAGTCAGGGTGGATGTACATGGAGTCTTTTTGAAGGTTTAAGGCACATTCAAAATGATTAAGCGCAGTTTCAAAAATTTGAGGGTCATGATGATATTCAGCATATTTAAAAAGAGAGTATCCATAGTCAAAATAGTACAAGCTTAAGCCCTGAAGAGCGATAGCTTTTTGATAAAATTTATGAGCTTTTTCAAAGATTGCTGGGTCCTCTTCTATTTGAGCTGCATGGGTATAACTATAACCTAATGCATGCCAAAGCTTATGGAGGCTGCGATCAATAGAGAGTCCTTCTTGAAATTTTTCTGTAGCTTGGTAAAAGTAGTCAAGGTCATTAAAATATTGACCAAGGCAAAATAAAACAGAGCCGTAAGAGTGCAGTAAATCTGGAGTGGGTTCTTCTTCAACAACCTCTATAAGGGTGTTTTGTGCTTCATGTATAAGTCCAATATCTTCTTTTAAAACACCAAGAGTAGCGAGAGCTTCTGCAAGAAGACCTAGGATGTAAGGATTATTTTCGTCTAAGCCTTGAGCTTTGCGACATTTTTCTATTGCGGCACGGGCTCTTTTGGGATCTTTAATAAGGCGTCCAGAAGTATAAAGAAGTTGCGCCCAATGAAACCATAAAATTGAATTTTGAGAATTGAGTTGCGCAGCTGTTGTATAACATTCATTGGCTTGAATAAAATGATCTTCATTATGAGTGAATTGATAGAGTTTAGATAAGGCAGTAGCAAGGTGTAACCAGCTTTCAAATGAAGAAATATTGATAGAAACAGCGTTTTTAAAGCAGTGAATGCCTTGTATAAAGTAGTTTAGATCATTCATGCAAAGACCTACATCTAGGTACGCATATCCATAATCATGCCAAAAATCAATAGGTAGATCTTCTTGAAAGTTTAACGCTTTGCGAAAAGCTTCTAATGAGCTTTGCATATCAGATGGTTCTTTAGAGCGTTTACCTAAAATGCCCCACACACGTCCTTGGTTCCAGTAAAGATCAGCTAAAACATCAGAGGGTTGGCCTTCTTGAAGGGTTAAAGCTTGTCTATAAACACTTTCTGCAGATAGATAATAATGGAACTGTTGTGTAGTTTTTCCAAGAAGACATAAAGTATTACCCCAAGCCTGCCATGCTTCAAAATAGGAAGGGTTAAGGTTTGTAGCAAATTTAAAACGTTTTGCAGCTAATAATAAATTTTTTTCTCGACCTTTTTCACTGCCAAACTCTAATAGAGCTAGTCCCTGATCATAGTAGAGGTTTGCATTAGAAGGGTCTAATTGCAGCGCTAAGTCAAAAAACTGAATACCAGAGCTATCACCATGAAGTAGCCTTAATTCTCCTTGCCTAAAGAAGGAATCTCTAGCTTTTTTATCATGAGACACTTCCCCGTTGTCGCTATTAAATTTTAATTTTGTCAAAGAAGATGCGTCATTGATGTGTTCTTGCGAAGGAGCGCGCGATAGAGAGTGTTCTTCCATGGAGGACCTACAATAAGAAAAATGTGATTGAGCAGATTATAAGAAAGATGCTGTTTTTAAACAATGGGGCTAGATTTTTTTAATCACTTGCGTTTTCTAAGTACCGGAAAAGACATGCTTTACAACTCTTTAAAATAAGTATTTTAACTATTTTATTCCTTTACATAAAATTTAAAAAAATTTTTTTTATACCAAAAAAACACCGGGTGTATAATATCTTTTTAAGAAAAAATAAAAGTATTTATGGAGCAAAAGAAAGTGGTTAAAAAGATTGTTCGGATGGGTGATACAGACGCAACAGGGCAAATTTATTTTAGCAATCTTCAGAAGATGGCTGTAGAGGTATTTGAGGAGTTCTTAGATAGTGCAGGGTACCCTGTTAGTAAGCTTCTTTTAGAAGGGGTTTTTTTGTGTCCTATTGTTCGAGTTGAGGCAGATTACCTAGCTCCTATACAGATTTGCGATATTTTAGAGATAGAAAGAAGTCTAGTTCATGTAGGCAATTCTTCTTTTACAATGCATTATAGTTTTTATAAAGAGTTTAAACGAGTTTTAGTTGGTAGGGTTAAAATCACTCAGGTAGTGATCTGTAAAAAAACAAGGCAATCTTTAACTATTCCTGAAGAGTTCATGAAGGTATTGCATTCCTAGCGTGAGTTTATTTGTGACAAGAAAGGCTCGTTTTCGTCGTAAAAACATGTCATAAAATGTCGCATAGTTTTATAGCTTGCGATCCTTTGAACTGAATTTCATGCATTTGGGTTTTCAAAGCTTGGTAGAAACATTCAAGTCAACTTGTCATATCCATGCTGTTATTTCTGACTGATTGGAGCGCTTGGTAGTAATCTTGCTTGCTTGTGAAATAAATCCATGCTAGTGATTGCATAAAGAATGAGCTCTTTTTTTAAAGAACTTGAAATTTTTAATCCTTCTGGTTTTAAATGTTTTGGCCAAGGTAAATACTTTTTGGGCAATTTGTATCTTGGTAGTGATTTTTGAAGGTGATCATGAAGAGTTTCGTGAGATAAGTAGTTGTCTGAATCAATAATAGCAATGACTTTTTGCCCAAAGATTTCATCAGGGATAGGTAATACTAAGGCTGTTTTGACCTCTGGTATATTTAAAAGAGCTAGTTCTATTTCCTCTGGCTGAATATTTTCTCCACCTGAAATAATCAACCGATCTTTTCTTCCATAGACTTTTAGAGTGCCCTTATCAATTTCCCCTAAATCTTTTGTAGGGAACCAAAGGTTTTGCTTCAGGATACTCTTTGTATTAACATCATAGTAACCTTGGAAAAGAGTTTCTCCTCCTACTAGGATTTCACCTTCTTCAGTAATTTTAAGCTTCCTATAAGGTAAAAGATATCCTGTATGAGAGGGCTCTTTTGTTTTTAGTAAAGGGTTGCAACATACTGTTGAGCTCATTTCTGTAAGACCATAACTTAAGTAGATAGGTAGTTGCTTATCTATGCCTTCTTGTAAAGAGCTATTAGAAAAAGAGCTTCCCCCTAAAAGAATGCTTTTGAGTGTTTTTTGTGAAGAGTTTGGTGTTTTAAGAAGATAAAGATATTGGGTGGAAACTAAAGAAAGGTGAGTAAGAGAAGTTTCTTTGAGTAAATTAGATAAATCATAAGAAGGCTCTGGGATAACAACTGTAGCTCCGCTTAAAAATGTTCGAAAGAGAATAGAGAGACCAGATACATGATGCAGAGGAAGGGATAAAAGGTAGCGGCTATTGGATGTTAGCTTAAGAGTATTTAAAAGACCAAGTGCGTTATAAATAAGGTTGGAGTAGGAAATACATGCTATTTTTGGTTTTGCCGAGGATCCTGAGGTATATAGATAAGTTGTAGATTTCTCATGATTTACAGATGAGTTTTGGTTAAATGCTTCTCCATTTATAAAAAGAACACTTAAGTCAAGTTCTTTGATTTTTTCTTCCAAGAGTTGAGTGGGATCTTTTGGGTTCATTAGGCATACAGAAAAGCCTTCTCGCATTGCTGCAAAATACAATAAGATAGTCTCCATTGAGATGTGAGCTAGAATGCCTATTTTAGAACAAACAAAAAATTTCTGTAAGTAGAGCTGAAGGTTTTGTATATGCATTTCTGCTTGGGCATAAGATAAGGTTTTTGAGCCATTATCGAGGGCGATATTCTTAGGTGAAAGATGAGCATGATAAGCTATAGGACAAAGGAAATTTTTCATTCAATACCTTTGTAATTGTAGCTTTTAATTACTAAATGAGTCGATGTAATCTCAATAGGGTTAAACAAAAAATTAGATT
>JBAWWQ010000145.1:0-4427 GCA_037146655.1 Chlamydiota bacterium
GATTAAAGCCTACTTATGGAAGAGTATCTCGATATGGCTTGGTGGCTTTTGGTTCTTCTTTAGACCAAATTGGTCCTTTTGCAACAAATATTGAAGATTTAGCGCTTACTATGGAGATCATGGGAAAGCATTGCCCTCATGACTCCACAAGTCTTGAAAAACCACAAGAGCCTTATCTTTCTTTAATTAAGGAATCCATTCAAGGTAAAAAGCTAGGTGTGCCTTGGCACTTTTTGGAAACGCTTTCACCTGAAATGAAAAAAAACTTTGAAGAGACTTTAGATGTTTACAAGTCTTTAGGTGTTACTATTGTTGATGTTGATCTTGAAAATCTAAAGTACTCAATACCTACCTATTACATCATAGCTCCCGCAGAGGCTTCTACAAATTTAGCAAGATTTGATGGGGTATTGTTTAGTGCAAGGTGTAAGCAACCGAAAGATTTAGAAGAGCTTTATGCGCTATCTAAAGAAGAAGGTTTTGGACCTGAGGTAAAACAACGTATTTTACTTGGAACCTTTGTTCTTTCTTCAGGCTTTCAAAATGCTTATTATAAAAAAGCTTTAAGGGTGAGAGATTTGATTATTAATGAGTTTGACAAAAACTTTCAAACATGTGATTTAATCGCTATGCCTACAACACCTTCCCCTGCCTTTGGACTAGGTTCGATTTCTGATCCTATTCAACTCTATTTGCAAGATCTTTATACGATTTCTGCAAATTTAGCTGGGTTGCCTGCGATTTCTATTCCTTGTGGGTTTAGCAAAGAGGGGCTACCTCTTGGACTGCAGCTAATAGGTCCGGCGCTTACCGAATCTAAAATTATGCAATTTGCATATCATTTTGAGAAAAGTCAAAACCATCATCTTAAAATCCCAAAAGCGTTTGACAAAGAGGTATCTTTATGACAATACATGATGAATGGGAAACAATTATTGGTCTTGAAGTGCATGTGCAACTCAATACTGAGACTAAAATGTTTAGTAGAACGCCTAACCACTTTGGCGATGAACCCAATACAAACGTTGGTTTAGTAGATTCTGGTCAACCAGGAACGCTTCCTATTTTAAATAAGGCTGCAGTTAAAAAGGCTATTGATTTAGGTTGTGGTCTTCACGCTGAAATCCCCTCTTTTAGCGCTTTTGATCGAAAATCTTATTTCTATCCAGATAGTCCTAGAAACTACCAAATCACTCAGTTTTTCCACCCTATTATTAAAGGTGGTTATGTTATGGGCAATGTGGATGGGGTTATGAAAAAATTCCCCATTAGAGAGGCTCACCTGGAAGATGATGCGGGGATACTAAGGCATTTTTCTTCTTTCACAGGAGTAGATTATAATAGAGCTGGAGCTCCTTTGATCGAAATCGTGACAGAACCTTGTATTACCTGTGGTAAAGAAGCATCCGCTTTTGCTTCAGCACTACGCCTTATCCTCATTTATCTTAATGTTTCTAATGGGAACATGGAAGAGGGTTCTATGCGTATGGATGTAAATATTTCTGTAAGACCTCGTGGTGAAAAAGAACTTCGTAATAAGACGGAAATCAAAAATATGAATTCTTTTTCTAATATGGAACTAGCTATTGAAGCTGAAGTTAAAAGACAAATAGCAGCTTATACAGCAGCGCCAAACACCCCCCATAAAGAAGTCATACCTAGTACAACCATGCGTTTTGATTTACCCACTAAACAAACGTTTGTTATACGCTCGAAAGTAGGAGCTGAAGATTATAGATATTTTCCAGAACCTGATTTACCCCCTTTATGTATTAGCAGAGAGCAAATAGAAGAGGCAAAAAGAAATCTGCCAGAACTCCCAGAGCAGCGCCACGCACGTTATATAGAAAAATTAGGACTTTCTGAATACCAAGCAACCCTACTCGTGCACGATAAAGCTTTAGCTGATTATTTTGAACAAGGGCTAACTGAATGCAAAAATCCAAAAGCTCTATGCAATTGGATTACGGTTGAGTTCATTGGAAAGCTTAAAGATACAGGAAAAAACTTACTAGATATAACATTACCAGCCAAGCATGTAACAAAGCTTGTTAATTTAATAGAAGAGAAAATCTTAACGGGAAAAGTTGCAAAAATTCTAGCTGATGAAATGATTAAATTTCCTCATAAGGATCCCAAAGAACTGATGCAAGAAAACCCAGATCTTATTCCTCTACAAGACACTGCAGAGATCGAATCTATTGTTCAAGCTGTTCTAGATAAAAACCCGCAATCTATTATTGATTACAATAAAGGGATCTCTAAAGCGTTTAATTTCTTGATTGGTCAAATTATGCAAGCAACTAAAGGAAAAGCTTCCCCTGATATTGTCCAAAAAATTCTTCTAAAAAAGCTTACAAATACATAGAAACCTAGACCTACTTTAGAAAGCAGGTCTAGTATAGTTTCGATCTATTAAATTCTCTGTTTTTGAAATTAAAAATTTAGATTAACATGCATTTTATTTGTAATTAGTTTTTTTATTCGTAATATTGTTAATACATAATTACATATTTTGAAAAAAACTTCACTTTGTTTATATAATATAAAGACCATCTTAAAATAAGGGTTTTTTATGTCATTTCCAGGAAATATATCAAATATAACGCCTATTTCGACCGCTCTGCCCTTGACTACAACTACAGCGCAACCCATAGTTACTGCTCAAAACGCTTTGCAACAACATACAGCTGTTACTGATGCCCCTATACCTACAGTTTCTAGAGTACAGGACTGTGAAGAAATCAACACCATTCAGAATATAGCCCAAAGCATTTTAACACCTACTGCGGTTAAGCCCCCTTTACAAGAGGTGTTGAATCAATGGGCTGGAAATAACCTTGATAAAATGAATGCTGCTGCAGCTATTTCACACTGTATAACAGATCAAAGGACAACATTAGACTTACAAAATTTGAGCTTAACATCTCTTCCAGAGATTTTTGATTATCCAGAATTACATCATCTACAAATGCTTTACTTAAATGATAACATGCTCACATTGGTGCCGACCTCAATAGGAGAGCTAAAATCTCTACGATCGCTTGATTTAAACAATAATAAACTGATAGAACTACCAGATTCAATAGGTCACCTAACGAATCTAATAGCCCTTAATTTAGAGGGTAATGAACTTACAGAACTACCTGATTTTCTAAATCACCTAAAAAAGTTAGAAGCGCTTTATTTAAATGAAAATCAACTTACAAAACTACCAGATTCAATAGGACAACTGACAGCTCTAGAAGCACTTGATTTAGACAGGAATCAACTTACAGAACTACCAGATTCAATACGCCATCTAACAGCTCTAAAAAGCCTTGATTTAAGTGATAACGAATTCATATCACTATCAGATGTCATAGGACAGCTAGTGGTTCTAAAAAGTCTTAATTTAAGCAGTAACAACCTTACAACTCTACCAGATTCAATAGGTCAGCTAACAACTCTAGAAACACTTGACTTAAGCTATAATAACCTCTCTTATTTACCAAATTCAATAGGTCAGCTAACAGCTTTAAAAGAGCTTTTTTTATTCGAAAATCTTTTTACAACGCTACCAGATTCAATATGTCAGCTAACAGCTCTAAAAGAGCTCAATGTGGGCGCTAATCAACTCACGCAGTTACCGAATTTAATAGGTCAACTCACAGCTCTAGAACTACTTGATTTTCATGAAAATGCACTCGTATTCCTACCAGATTCAATAGGTCATCTAACAGTTCTAGCAACACTTGATTTAACTCACAATCAACTGCAAGAATTGCCTAATTCTATGAGACAATTAACAGCTTTAGAGACTCTTTTATTAGAGCGAAATAACCTAAGAGAGCTACCTAACTTTTTAAGAAATTTAAATCTCCAGATTCACGATCTTCCCTTTTTTGTAAATATTGAATCTATTACAGAAGAAATCTACAGCCTAGCAGGCGCTTCAATATCTGAAGCTCTGCAAAAACTTTATACAAACACCACAAACTCTAATCGTGGTAGATTAAAAGCTTGGCTAGGTAGGTTAAAAGATACATCCCCTGGAAAGGTTAAAGATGTCAATTTTTATAGATCTATCGTGCATATTTTAGATTTAGCTTCTACAAATGAAGCATTTTATGAAACTTTCTGGAATGTTATTGCTGATGCAGCAACTACCTGTGGAGATAGAGTTGCTTTATCTATTTTAGATTTAGACATCACAAGGCAACTGATGATTTTAGATCTACAAAAACACCTCCATGTTGCAGACTTTTTAAAAAGAGGTGTATGGACCTATAATCTTTTAAAACAACATGCGGGGCATAAAGTCTTAGAACTGCGTGGAGCAATCAACAAGCGAGAAGATCTCTCAGAATACGATAAAAATTATCTTATAGAGGCTATTGAAGAAATTGAAATTTACTTAGGTTATCCTATTAAACTTAGAGAAGCTT
>JBAWWQ010000146.1:0-4405 GCA_037146655.1 Chlamydiota bacterium
TTTTTACATCTCTTTTAAAAGCTTATACCAATAAAAATCCTCATATCGATAGCCTACTAAATGAGCTCAAACTTTTAGCTTATGATCTTAACGAGGAAAAGGAAAGCACCTAAAATCATCTGCTGCATCTGTATTAGGAAATACTTGGCGAGCTTCCTCTTCAAATGCTTGAAGATGTCTATACCTTGCAGAAAAATGTGTAAGAATAAGATGCTGAGCATTAGCTTTTTTGGCAATCTCTGCTGCTTGCTTAGCTGTTAAATGATAGTGCTCCTCTGCAAGAATACGATGTTCTTCTAAATAAGTACTTTCACATAAAAGCATCTTAGCATTTTTAGCTAAAATCACCGCATTATCACAAACAGAAGTGTCTATCACACAGGCAAAAACATCTCCCTCTCGTTTATGACTCACATCTTGCAAATAGATATCTTTCCCTTGAAAATGGACCTTCCCTTCCAATTGAAGTTTTTTAATAAGATCACCTTCCAAACCAAAAGCCTTCAACTTCGCCTTATCAAATTTAACACTCGATGCCTCTTGGATTCTCCAGCCTACATTATCTACACTATGGTTAAGCGTTCTTGCTTCAATAATAAATCTTCCATCATCATGAACAACTCCTTCTTTTTCAACAGGATGCTCAATCACATTCAACTTATCATAATACATCGTCCCATAACGAAGCCTATCAAAATAGACCTTGCCACTAGCTGGATAATAACAATGCACTTCATGTGTAACCTTATCAAGATTCAATCGCATCAGCATTGAGCCTAAACCCAAACAATGATCCCCATGAAAATGACTAATTAAAATCCTTGTAACAGCAGTTGGTGCAATATTGGCAAAAATAAATTGCCTCTGAGTCCCTTCACCTGGATCAAATAAAAAACCTTCTTCATTCCAACGTAAAAAATAAGCACCATGATTACGAAGGCGAGTAGGCTGTTGCGAAGAACATCCAAGAATTGTTAAATCTCTAACTGTCATGTTTTTAACCGATAAAAAGCAGGGATTTTAGCAAGTAACATCCCGCATAATAACCCCACCACATGAGATGTATTACCAATGCCACCAAAAACAAAATCACCTAAATTGAACTTATTTATAATAAAGACCCCTACCTGTAAAAGCACCATACCCACAATAAATATAAATAAAAAAAGAAGAGTTGCTTTAGGAATCATATAACCTTCCCAGGGAGCGACCTTTTGCCTAACCCAAATAAATCCCCCAAGACCACTTATAATTCCAGAATACCCCAAAAACAAAGCCCCACTCATAAGATATTGAGCCGTATTTGATAAAACACCTATAATAAGCATTCCTAAAATATAGCGTCCTGCCCCTAATTTAAACTCAACTTGTCTACCCAAAAGCCAGAGCCATAACATATTAAAAAGAATATGCAAAAAATTTCCATGCAAAATACATGGGGTCCACAATCTCCAAATTTCCCCTTGGGAAATTTTAACAAACCAAGGAGCAGCAAACATCGTAGCCGCATGAGACATATCCAATAAGATCGCGTAAAAACCTTTCCAAATCGGCTCATTGTTAATGGCAGCAAATTCATTTAATGTCGCCATCGGCCACTGCTTGATCTCTTCCATCTTAAGCTCTGGATGAGCAATAAAGAAATTATAAAGCTTATTAAACACATCCGGAGCATCGTAAATAAGCTTCATATTTAAAGGCGAAATCCCAAAATACTCAACAACAGCTACTGAAACCTTTTTTAACGACCCTTCTTGATAACTACTCCAAAAAAACAAGATCACACAAATTAAAATGATCCACCGTGTTATAGGGAAACGAAGCCGAAGCCTTATCAAAGGGCTTGATGGACTTTCATATACAGGAGATTTAAATACAGGCTGAACATCACTTTCCTTAGGTGCCACATCTGAGAATTTCCCTGGATCTTGCTCAAAGGCTGCATATAAATCTAAGCCTTGATCTATATCTTCTTCCTTCACAACCCAAACATGGTATTTAATTTCTTTAGTATTAGAATCTTGAGAGCTGTCTTGCAAACATTCAATATGGGCTCGCTCTAATATCGCCTGAAATTGACTTGCTTGTTGCTCATCTTTAAAAGAAGCTATTAATCGCATATATCTCTTATTTTATGAATAATCATTGTTGTAGAAAGACTTGGAATCCTATCGACAAGATGAAGTCTTCCACCCACCTCTTTAACAACCTTGGCTTCTACACAATCATCCCCATATTCAGCACCATTAATATGGATATGGGGTTTAATAATCTGTAAAATTCTACATGGATCTGTTTCATCAAACCACGTTACATAAGAAACAAAAGACAAAGCAGCCATCATTTCCATACGATACTCTAAACTCACAATTGGACGATTTTTACCTTTATAAGAAGCAATAGATGCATCACTATTTAATGCAACTATTAAGACATCTGCTTGTTTAGACGCTTCATGAATAATGTGCAAATGCCCAGCATGCAATAAATCAAATGATCCATTTAAAGTAGCAATACAAAGACCTCTAGCCTTCAAAGCCTGTACGCAACCTTCCAAAACACTTGGATGAATTACTTTTTCTAAAGCTTTTTCTTTCCAATTCATTTTATTTTTGCTGATTTTTTTTCAAAAGCCACCGCAAATACCTGCTCATAATCACTTACAAAATGCACCTTCAGGCCCTTTTTTAAATAATCGGGCAATTCATCATAATCCCGATTATTTTCTTTAGGAAAAATTAACTCTTTTACCCCTGAACGCTTAGCTGCAATAAGCTTTTCCTTTAATCCACCAATAGGCAAGACCTTCCCAGTTAAGGTCAACTCTCCTGTCATCCCTAAATTTTGCTTCACACTTTGCCCAAGTAAAAGCGATAATAAAGCCGTCACCATCGTAATACCCGCTGACGGTCCATCTTTTGGTGTAGCACCTTCAGGAATATGGATATGAACCTCTTCTTTTTCAAAGAAAGTTTTATCTGGAGCATATAGTTTTAATGCACTTTGCAAATAACTCCATGCAATTTGCGACGATTCTTTCATGACATCACCAGCTTGCCCTGTTAACATCATCTTAGTCTTTTCACCTGGAACCTTAATCGCTTCAATATATAACGTAGCTCCCCCAAGAGATGTCCAAGCTAGCCCTAAACAAACTCCTACTGGAGTATTTTCATAATAACGATCCGATGTAAATACAGGCTTACCTAAAAACTCTTCAAGATTTTTTGCAGAAATACGAGTAGGTTCAACTTCTATCGTAACCTTTTCTTTAGAATCATCTGTCTTAGATTTTTTCTCTGCAAGATTTTCTGCTTCCTCTAACTGATGCACAACTTTGACAGCGACTTTGCGTAAAATCTTTTTAATATTTTTCTCAAGACTTCTAACACCTGCCTCTCTAGCATAATTGTTAATGACCTCTTGAATTCCATCTTTAGTAAATACCACTTCTGAAGCTTTTAACCCCATCTCCTTACGGTTTTTTGGAATTAAATATTTATTAGCAATCTCTACTTTTTCCTCTAAAATATACCCAGAAAGTCTTAAAACATCCATTCGATCGCGTAAAGCAGGGGGAATTGTATCCAATAGATTGGCCGTAATAATAAAAAGCACATCTGATAAATCACATCTTACATCTAGATAATGATCAAGAAACTCCTTGTTTTGTTCAGGGTCTAAAACCTCAAGAAGTGCTGATCCAGGATCTCCTTGATAACTAGATCCCATCTTATCCACCTCATCCAACATAATCACAGGATTCATTGATTCTGTAATTTTTAGCGCTTGTGCAATCTTACCTGGCATCGCTCCAATATAAGTACGCCTATGTCCTTTGATCTCAGCCTCGTCTCTCATACCACCAACAGAAAAGCGATAAAATTTACGATTTAACGCTCTGGCTATGCTTTTTCCAATACTTGTTTTCCCGACACCAGGAGGACCTACTAAACAAATAATATTTCCTTTTACCCCACCACAAAGCTTACCAACGCTAATAAATTCTAAAATACATTCTTTAATATCTTTTAAACCATAATGGTCTTCATCAAGAACCTGCTTTGCATGTGCAAGATTATCAGACTCATCGTTATAGATACCCCATGGAATAATGGTTAACCAATCTAAATAATTACGACAAACAGAATACTCAGCAGATTGAACCTCTAACACGCTAAGCTTGTCCATTTCTTCTTTAATCACTTTCAAGACATCAGGAGGCGTTACTCGCTTATTTAATCTTTCTTGAAACTTTTCAAGATCACAGCTTTTATCATCCTTTTCTAACCCAAGCTCCTTCTTAATAGTCTTTAACTGCTCTCGCAGAAAAAACTCTCTTTGAGTTTTAGAAATGGTAGCTTCAATTTTTTGATTAATACTATTTTGTAGCTTGCTTAAATCC
>JBAWWQ010000147.1:0-4405 GCA_037146655.1 Chlamydiota bacterium
GCAGAATTTACATACGATTGCATCTTATCTAGCATTCTTGCAAAAATAAGATTTGCAGGAGCAACTTCTAAAGAAGAATCTCTATCTAAAGAAGGTGTTGTTGTTTTTGTGATAGGGTCAAGTAAATTTAAATAAGAAGGATCAGCATGTTTAATCTCTCTACTTAAATCTAGAGCGCTACGGGATGTGATAGGGGAAATAGCTGTATTCATCTCATCACCTAATATGTAATATCCCAAGCTAGTTCTAAAGCTTGGATTTTTTTTTCTAATAAAGGATCGTTTTCAGAGCGTTTTTTCGCTTCTTGCAGAGCCTTTTTAGCTTGAGTCTTATCTTCTAAACATAATAAACATTCAGCAGCATGAAAGTGGGGGGTCGGATCTTCATCTTGGATTAAAGAAGCCATAGCCCAAGAAGTTAAAGCTTCTTGATAGTGTTTTTTCATTTGAAGAGAAGCCCCTAAAGCCATCCAAAATTTCTTTTCATGAGGTTTAGCAAGTACCAGCCTTTGGAAAACGGTTTTAGCCTGCGTATAATCTCCTTGCTCATAAAGGTTCACACCTAGCGAGTATAAAAGAGAGATATCTTCATTTGTAAAATCATGAGGGGACATCATTGAATGATTTTCAATGTTCTGTCCGATCTTACGGAGCGCTTTTTTGAGTTTATCTTGGGCTTCTACTGCTAACATTTTTAATCCTTACCTAGCCATTCTACTATTAATATGACCGTTGATTTCTGCAAATTTTTTAGGGAACTCTTTTAAAATTTCTACTAAGATAGTAAAGAGTTCAATAAACATACGTAGCTCATTGGGGATTTTTTGGTACTGGTATTCATGATGTCGCTGAATTTTTTCAAGTTCAGGGATTAACTTATCATCAAGATCTTCCAGGCTCATTTTTGAAAAATCTAGCTTTTCAAGATCTACTTTTAAATTCTTGTATTCGTCTGGATCTTTTGTTTTTAAGGATTCTTTCCATTCATTCCATAAAGCTAAAACATTTTGTTTGATTTCGGATAAATCAAAAGGAATTTTTGAGTCAGACTTTAAATGTTTATAACATTTTTTTACATAGGCATTAAGATCGCTAAGTTTTTTGTTTAAATCATCTTGTTTGCTTTCAAGCGTGTTAAGTCTATTTTGATGGAGAGCCTCAGCTTTAAACATGAGGTTAACACCTTCTAATCCAAAATTGGATTCAATGCTAGAAATGGCATCAAGTGGATCTGGCATAACAACCTTCTTATCGTTTTATAAGTTTAAGAAAAATACGATACTTCGCGGTCTCAATAATATCATTAATTAGAGTTCTACTCAATTAAAATAAGTTAATTACAGTTTTATTATTAAACAATTTTTTATTTTTAAGGTTTGTTTTTATTGATTAAACTTGTTTGAAAAATGTTGCAACTTAAGTTGCAGCGATTAAAATGTGTACTAACAATATGACTAAAAATCGAAGTAGATATAGAGGTATGGAAAGATGACAACAAGAGAAAATAGTAAAGAATTATTCAAAAAGTTATTAGATGTTGTTCCAGGTGGAGTGAATTCTCCTACAAGAGCTTTTAGTGGGACGGGGATTTTGCCTCTTATTGTAGAAAGAGGTTCTAAAGACGAAATCACAGATCTTGATGGCAATACGTACATTGATTTTAACATGGCTTGGGGCTCTTTAATTTTGGGGCATGTTCACCCTGAGGTTTCTCAAAAAACAAAAGAGCAGATCGATAAGGGTTCATCTTTTGGGATTACCACACCTATTGAGTATCAATTTGCTAAGATGATTCAATCGTATGTACCCTCTATAGAAAAAAGCCGTGTAGTAGCATCTGGCACGGAGGCCACGATGACAGCTATCCGTATAGCAAGAGCTTATACTAAAAGAAATGGGATTGTGAAATTTAACGGACACTACCATGGACATAGCGATGCTTTTTTAGTAAAGGCCGGATCTGGAGTCGTTCATCATTGTAAAGAGTCTAGCTCACAAGGTGTTCCAGATGAAGTTGTAGCCCACTCTATTTCTTTACCATTTAATGATGAAAGTGCCTTTGAAAAGTGTGTGGATGATCTTGGATCAGATATTGCTGCGGTCATTGTAGAGCCAGTCGCTGGTAATATGGGTGTTGTATCAGCTAACCTCTCTTTCTTAAAGCTTCTTCGTAAAAAAACAAAGGAGCTAGGAATTGTTTTAATTTTTGATGAGGTGATTACAGGATTTAGAATTGCTAAAGGTGGAGCTCAGGCTTACTTTGGTATTACTCCTGATCTTTCAACATTTTCAAAAATTGTTGGAGGAGGATTTCCTGTAGGAGTTGTTGGAGGCGTCGCTAGCATGATGGATATGCTTGCACCTAATGGACCTGTTTATCAAGCTGGGACACTCTCTGGTAATCCAGTAGCTTTGCATGGTGGTTGCGCTGTACTTGATCAGTTAGAAAAGAAAGATTTTTATAAGGATTTGCAAGAAAAAATGGAATTTTTTATGGAGCCTCTTGAAAAATTTGCTGCAGAAAATGAACTACCTATTTGTATCAATCGAGTGGGATCTATGTTCTCTTTTTTCTTTGGAATAAAAGAGGTTCAATCCTTTGAAGCTGCTTTGCTAGCTGACAGAGAGCTTTTTTATCGATTTTTTAGATATTTATTTGATCATGGTATTTATTTTTCACCATCGCCTTTTGAATCTAATTTCTTATCAAGTGCTCATACAATTGAGAATCTTAGTTATACGCAGCAGATTATTCTAGGTTTTCTAGAAATGATTAAAGAAGAAATCAAAACTAGATCTTTAACTGATGAGTATGTTACATCGAAAGCTTAAGAGAAGCTTTTGTATGATCAAATATTTATTACTTTTGCTACTAAGTGTACAACTTATTTGGGCAGAGACGCCTCCTGTGACATATGGGGCGATCTCTTCCCAAGATCTTCATTTGGCTTTTGCAAAACATATTCCTATTAAATTGCGTGGCAAGAATCTCATAGGGTATTTAAAATTTAGTCAAGAATATCCTATCAATGAGTCTAGTTTTCTCTATGTAAAGTATGCTTTTCAATATTTTAAGGATAAAAAAGTAGATTTTGTCATTGTTCATTTGGATACTTTCGGAGGAGAGCTTATTCCAACGATTAAAATCCTTGATCTTTTTCAAAAATATGACATCAATGAAAAGATCCCGTTAATGGCGTTTGTTGATCGGTATGCAATAGGAAGTGGGGCTTTATTGGCCTATGGCTGTCGATTTATTGCAGTATCGCAAGATGCTTTGATGGGAGGGCAGTTGCCAGGTCGTGGTGTAACAGATTTTTCATTTGAGATGATAGATGATCTTTTAAATGAGTATGCAAATGCTGCAAGTGTATATGGAAGAGAGCCTCTTTTAGCAGAAGCTATGGTTGATGCTAGAATGATCCTTGTTGAAAGAGACGGTCAGATCATTCAGCTCTATGATCCAAGTGATATTATTACAATAGGCGATGATCCGGATAAAGTCATATCACCTCAAGATTATTGGCTTACTTTAGATGCTCAGCAACTTTTAAAAGCAAAAATTGCAGATTTTCAAGTTCAAATTGTTAATAGAGAAGGATCAGATCTAGAAAATGGCGTTTCTTTTCAAAAGTGTCTGTTATCACAAGAACCTTATCTAAAAAGCATTCCTAACGCCTATATCTTGTGTTATCAGAACTGGAAATTTAAAATCCTTAGAGGGATATCTCATCCAGCGTTTTTTGCTATATTACTCTCTACTTTGCTTTTGTCTTTTTATGTGCAAATGTATTTTAAAAAACCCAATTTTAGTGGGGTTCTAGGCTGCATAGCACTTGTTTGCTCACTTTTAGTAAGTGTGGTGCTGCGAGAACTTTCTTGGGCAGAAGGACTTTTAATTGTTTTTGGTTTTTCTCTATATTTGATAAGACGTGTATTAAAAATACGTTCTTATGCGATGGGTTGGCTCGGTTTATTTATTATGGCAGTTAGTCTGTTTTCTTTAGCAATTCCAGGGTTTGAAAATTTTAAATGGTTAGATTTTGAAGCTCATGTGGTAATCATACGGTCTGCCCTTGGTCATTTAGTGTGTGCATTTCTCGCTTTTGCTGTAGTTGTCATAGGAATTATTTATACAAAAATAAAATATCCCAATCGTTTTAAGATAAAGATTTATGTTGCTGAACCTTTAAAAGAGTTGGATAAAGAGCCTAAAGGTTTGCCAGAGCCTGAAAGCACCCATTTACCTAAAGAACATTCTGAAGGGATAACCCACTGTACCCTCCGTCCTTTTGGTAAAGTTGTTATTCATGGTAAAATTTACGACGCAGTCAGCTTGGATCATAAAGTAGTTCTAAAAAAAACACCGATTATTGTAGTTGGTTATGAAAATGGAAGACTTGTTG
>JBAWWQ010000148.1:0-4404 GCA_037146655.1 Chlamydiota bacterium
TGATTACCTAGGACGTATTGGGAAACCACATTTCCTGTGTAATAGCTTTTATCTCCACCCATGAGTTCTGGGATGACGAATTCTCCAAATGCAGGAATATAGACAAGGAGAAATCCTAATCGAATGGCAGGTATTGTTAAAGGAAGGAGGATTTTTTTAAAAGTTTGTAGACGTGTAGCGCCAAGGTCTGATGAGGCTTCAAATAGAACAAGATTAAATTTTTCTAAAGATGAGTAAATAGGTAAGATCATAAAGAGTAGGTAGTGATAGACCATCATCAGCATAATTGAGAAAAAAGAGTTAAGAAAATGAATAGGCTCTTGGGTAAGATTTAAAGAGAGTAGTAAATTATTTAAAAACCCATTTTTTTCTAGAACAAAAAACCAGGCGCATACATGCAGAAGAAAGTTTGTCCAAAAGGGGACGATTAAGAAAAAAAGTAAGAGGGTTTTGTATTTACCTCCTTTAAATGCTAAAAAATAAGCGCAAGGGAAGGCGATAAATAAGCAGATGGTAGCTGTTAAAAAAGCAACGCCAATAGACTTAAAGATGATTTTAAAGTGGGCTGCGTTTGCAAGTTTTGTAAAATGCTGCACCGTAAACCCTTGAAAAGTACCCGATTCTGACAGATCAAAAATACTCGACACGATCATAATCAAAATAGGAAGATAGAAAAAAATACATTGCCATATAAGCGCTGGGCACCCAATAGCAAAAGGGATGTCTTTTTTTGAAAAAGGAAATTGCAAGCGTGCTGTTTTTTTCTTGGGAAGAGGTGTAGCTATACTATGTTCCATGAAACCCTCTATTTTTCTAGTAATACGACATTTTCTTTTTGCCAGTAGAGAAATACTTCATCATCATAGTCGATTGTTTCTTGAGGAAAGTGTTCTTCGTTTTGTTCAAACACTTGAAGTTTTGTTTGATCTTGTAAAATCAGGTTGTACTGGGTGGATCTTCCGTGGTAGACGATAGAAGAAACGATGCCTTTTAAAGTATTAGAAAAGTTCATCACAGGTTTTTTTGAGATAAAGATTTTTTCTGGGCGGATACTCATAGACATTTCACAACCTTCATACATCCAAGGTTTTTTCTGAGGGATATAGACTTGGAAGCTGCCAAGACTTGAAGTTTCCATAAAAGGTTCTTTATCTAAATTATGGAGCGTCCCTTGTAAGATATTTGTTGTTCCTACAAATTTTGCTACAAAAGAGGAAATAGGAAATTCATAAATTTCTTTAGGTGTTCCAATTTGCTCTATGTCGCCTGCATGGTTCATGATAGCCATGTGATCGGCTAAGGTTAAAGCTTCAAACTGGTCATGTGTTACATAAATGAAGGTCGTTTTTAGTTTGTCTTGCAGTTCTATCAGCTCTATAAGCATTTTTTCGCGTAATTTGAAATCTAGAGCTGCCAAAGGTTCATCGAGAAGTAAAACATCTGGTTCGCTGATAATAGCTCTGGCTAAAGCTACACGCTGCTGCTGTCCACCAGATAATTGGGCTGGAAATTTAAAAATATGAGCATCTATATGAAAAGCTTTTAAAATTTTTAAAACTTTTTTTTCAATTTCTGCCTTGCTTTTCTTTTGGACAACAAGACTATAGGCAATATTGTCAAATACGTTAAGATGGGGGAATAAAGCATAATTTTGAAAAACAATATTGACACTTCGTTTATGAGGAGGCAAGTCGGTGATGTCCATGTTGCCTAAATAAATTTTACCATGGTTGGCTTTTTCAAAACCTGCAATCAACCTTAAAAGGGTTGTTTTTCCACAACCACTTGGTCCTAAAAGGGCAAAAAACTCCCCAGAGGGTATGTGGAGATTAACTTTATTAATAACCTTTGAGCCACCAATAGATTTGGCGAGGTTGACAAGTTTAATACTTCTAACCATGTCTTGACGCACCCAATTATTGCGTTAATGAAAAATGCCAATAAAATTGCTCTAGATTTTACAACTTTAGTTGTTATAATCCCAGTTTTATTATTAAAAAAACTACTATGTAGTTTTGTTTATTAAAACACGCTTATTCTGGGCGCATAATTGGGAAGAATAGTACGTCTCTAATAGAGATTTCTCCTGTGAAGAGCATGACCATACGGTCGATGCCGATTCCGAGACCACCCGTTGGTGGCATCCCTTGGCAGATGGCTTCGATGAATTCTTCATCCATAGGGTGAGCCTCTTCGTTTCCTTGGGCTTTTTTGAGTGCTTGGTCCTCTAAGAGTTTTCTTTGTAAGATAGGGTCATTGAGCTCTGTATAAGCATTACTGAACTCATATCCTAAAATAAAGGTTTCAAAGCGCTCTACAATGCCTTGACTTTTCTCTTTTGGATTACGGTGGAGTTTGCAAAGTGGCGTTGTTTCGATAGGGTGGTCAATAATATGGTGCGGTTGGATAAGGTGATGTTCTACAAGTTCTTCAAAAAGGCAGGCAATCAAAATTCCTCTAGGAGCTCCTTTGACTTTTTTAGGGTCTGCTTCTGTTTTTTCAAGTAAGAAAGAGCTGATTTCTTCATCAGAATGAGCATCTACATCAAATTTTCCATAATGAAGAATACTTTCTTTCATGGAGATACGTTTCCAAGGAGTTTTTAGATCTACTTCGTGGACGTTTCCTTTTTTGTCAGTTCTTTTACCAATGGCAGTTGTTCCAAAGAGTTTTTTTGCTAAACTTGCAAAGAGATTCTCTAAAAGTGTCATCATGTCATTATAGTCGAAATAAGCTGCGTAGAGTTCGATCATTGTAAACTCTGGATTGTGAGTTTTATCGAGCCCTTCATTTCTAAAGACTTTGCTGATTTCAAAGACCCTGTTATAACCACCAATAATGAGTTTTTTAAGAGAAATCTCAAGAGATATCCTTAAAAACATTTCTTGGTCTAAAGCATTGATTTTTGTGATGAAAGGACGGGCTTCAGCTCCGCCATAGATATTTTGTAAGACGGGAGTTTCTACTTCCATGAAATCTAACTGATCTAGGTAAGATCTTATAAACTTAAGGATTTCACTTCTTGTTTTAAAAGTATCAAAAACTTCTTTTGAAGAGATAAGGTCAAGCCATCTTTTTCTGTAACGTAGTTCTTTGTCGGCAAGTCCGCTGTGTTTATCTGGTAGTGGAAGAAGTGTTTTACAAAGAAGGGTGAGTTTTTTTACAAAAAGAGTGAGTTCTCCTTTATGTGTTTTAAAAAGGTGACCTTCTACTCCTATGATGTCGCCAAGATCGAGTTTTTTTTCAATAAATTTTATAGCGGTGGTTTCTGGATCGTTTAGTCCATCTACTTCTACAGAGTCTCTATTAAACATAAGCTGGATACGACCTGTGTCGTCTTGTAGCTGGGCAAAGGCGTTTTTCCCCATAGCTCTAAAAAGGACGATACGACCCGCTAAAATGGCTTTTGGTGTTGACCCTAAAGCGCCAGCGTCACTATCCCCGACAGCTTCTTCTAAGTATTTATCTTGTAGTATTTGAGCTTTATCCTGGGGGGTAAACTTGTGAGGGTAAGGGGAGATATTAAGCGCTTCAATTTCTTTAAGTTTAGAAAGGCGGTTTTGGAATTCTTCATATTGATGGTAAGTAGGTTCTTGCATAGATAGGCTCCCTGTCTGATTTGCTCCAAAATTATAGGGAGCTTCCTTCTTCTTGTCTAGTAACATAATAAAAACCTCTTGTTAAAAGATTTTTATAGAGTTTTAAACATTTAAAAGAAAGAAAAAGAGGCATGTTGCAAAATAAGGTAACAAAACCAAGGAAAACACAGGGATTTTCTTGAGAAAGTCCTGTAGCGTCTATAATAGGATGAAAACGCTCTTGCGGAGTCGATGAACCAAATACTTTGTAGATTTTGAGGATGAACGTTTTGTTTCGTTTACAACTCAGGATTTTAATCTCTTATATGAGGTGCTGATTGAACTTTATGGGCTAAAACATGTGTTTTTCTTCGAGGAGATTCAAAATATCGAGGGTTGGGAACTTTTTATACGTCGTATACACCGTGAAAAAAACAAGGTCTTTATTACAGGATCTAATGCCTCTTTACTCAGCTCAGAATTAAGTACCCACTTAACGGGAAGACATATCGTTGTCGAACTGCTGCTATTTTCTTTTAAAGAATATCTACAATACCATGAAATTTTTTATAACGAAAAAAGTTTTTTTATTACTCAGGAAAAAGCAATTTTAAAAAAACACTTTAATGAATTTTTAGAGCATGGTGGCATGCCCGAATATCTGGAACATAAAAACCCTTTAGTTCTTCAAAATGTGTATGAAAATATTCTCTATAAAGATGTGGTTGTTCGCTACGAAATAAAAGATATTAAAGCCATGCGTGAATTGGCTCTTGATCACCTGCGCGGCAAACCCCGTCTTTCAAGGCTGACTATTACCCACAAG
>JBAWWQ010000149.1:0-4394 GCA_037146655.1 Chlamydiota bacterium
TTATGAAACCGGCCCTGTTATCTGGGGAGAGCCCGGTACAAATGGACAACATTCTTTCTATCAATGTATTCATCAAGGCACATCTATTATTCCTTTAGAATTTATTGGTTTTAAAAATTGTCAGTATCAAGATGATTTGAGCGTTAAAGGAAGTTATAGTCAGGATAAGCTTTTATCAAATCTTTTTGCTCAATCTATTAGTTTAGCTACAGGTAAATCAAGTGACAATCCTAATCAGTATTTTCCAGGAAATAGACCTAATCATATTTTATTAGCGAGTAAGTGTGATCCCTATACTTTAGGAGCGCTTCTTTCTTATTTTGAGAATAAAGTAGCGTTTCAAGGGTTTATTTGGAATATCAATTCTTTTGATCAAGAAGGTGTTCAGCTTGGCAAAGTGTTAGCAAATAAAATTTTAGATTTGTTTGTTAAAAAGAGACAAGGGCTTGAGGTAGAACCTAAGGAGTTTCCTCTTGGGTATGCTTATTTAGAGCAGTTAGAAGATTTATAAGCGAATGATTTTAGCATTTTGATGGCTTTCTAAATCAGGAAGATCTTCGGGTGATGTTAAAAATACTTGCCCTAGATGGTTAATGGCTTTTTCTAAAAGAGAAAAGCGGGAAGGGTCTAAGTGCATTCCTATGTCATCAATACACATTAAAGGTTTTTTTTGGTGATTTTCTAAAAGAAGAGACCATTCAGCAATTTTTAAGGCACTTAAAAAAGAGCGTTTTTGACCTTCACTACAAAAGTTTTTTGCTAAGTAACTATTTAGAGAAATAGCGAAATCATCTCTATGAGGACCTATTAAAGAGGTGCCTAAAAGAATTTCTTTTTTTCTGTATTTTTTATACTGTTCGCTTAAGGTTTCTTTAGAAAGTCCTTTTTGTATAGAAAGTGAAGGTTGATATTGTATGGAGAATTTCTCGGAGCTAGGACTTATCTCTTTATGTGTTAAAGTTGGTATTAGAGAGGTGATTTTTGTTTCAAAAACTGATAGAGCGGCCGATCTTTCATACATGAGATGCAAAGCAGAATTTGCCATTTCTTTTTCAAAACATTCAATTTCTAAAGGATCGATAGTGGAGCCTTTTTTTAAAAGGAGGTTTCTATGTTTTAGGGCTTTTGTATAACGTAAAAGATGATAAACATAGAGCGGGTCTTTTTGACTTAGGTAAAGATTAAGAAAGCGGCGTCTATCATCTGGTGATCCCATGATAAGGGCTATGTCTTTCGGAGCATATAAAACAGAGGGGAGAATGCCTAGTAAATTAGAAAAGCTTGATAAGGAGGTGGCGTTATAATCAATTTTTTTTGCTTGGCCATCATAGCCTATTTTTAAGGTTTGAGAAATCTCGTCTTTGATAAAATGCGCTTCTAAATAAAAATGCCCATATCCATGACCTATAAGCTCTTGTAGCTGGTTTGTGCGAAATGATCTCCCAGTGCTTAGTAGATGGATAGCCTCAAGAAGGTTGGTTTTACCAATTCCATTGTTACCAACAATTAAGTTGATAGTAGGACTAAAAGAAAGTTCTAGATCGCTATGGTTACGAAAATTTCTAAGAATAAGCGATTTTAAGAACATGTATTAGAAGGTAGCCTCATTGGCATAATTACAAATAAAGCAGTGGTTTGATCAGTGATCACCCCTGGATTAAATGAATCTGTTATCCCAAAATTAACAGTTGTATCTTGACAGTGTTTCAAGATATCAATGAAAAAATGAGGGTTAAATGCAATTTCTAATAAGTCGCCTGAGTAGTCAACAGGCATAGACACTTTTCCTTCTCCGACTTCACCATGGGCTGCAGATAGTTCTAATTCTCCTTCCCTAAAGGTAAAGCGGACAGAATGATTAAGCTCAGAAGTGAAAAGAGCTATTTGCCTTAAAAGAGTAACAAGTTCTTCTCTATGAAGATGCATAGTGGCACTAGTCTTTTGAGGAATGACTCGGTTGACATCTGGATATTCTCCCATAAGCAACTTGGAAATAACGGTTGTAGAAGATGTTTCTAAGGCGATTTTATCTTGAGCTAGATAAAGCTTCGCAGTTGCATCTTTATCTAGCGCTTGAACCATTTCATCGATTGCTTTTAAAGGGACAATAAAACCACCCTGGAGCTCTTGCATATCTAATTCGGCTGTAATTTTTGCAAGTTTTTTCCCGTCAGTGCCAATCAAAGTTAACATGTTTTGAGTAAGTTGTAAAAAGACCCCATTTAGTAAGTGGCGACTATCTTCTCTAGCTACTGCAAAAGAAGTTCTTGTAAAAAGCTCTTTTAAAGTAGGTGCATGAAGATTAATAAAATGGGCTTGAGTGTATTCAGGCAGTGCAGGGAATTCTTCTGGTTGAATGCCGTGGAGTTTGAAAATAGAGGTTCCGGCTCTTACATAGATCGTAGAAGAAAGTACTTCAATCTGTATTTGAGGAGAAGTAAGTTCTCGAATAAGGGAGAAGAATTTTTTTGCAGGTAGAACTACTTTTCCTTCTTGGATAACTTGAGCCGTTACAAGCGTTTTAACACTAACCATAGAATCTGATGCGCTTAATATGAGATGATCTCCCTTTGCTTCTATAAGGACGTGGGATAAGATCGGGGTGCTTGGTTTAGAAGGGATAACACCTTGTATTTTCCCAATGAGTTCTAAAAGCTCAGTTCTATTGATAATTACTTTAAGAGCTTCTGCGGCTGCTGTAGAAAACGTACGTTCTATAACGGGATTCATTGAGGTCATAACACACCTTTTATAAGGTTTAAATGGTTAATTTTGTGATTATAGACATTTAGGGATTTTTTTTAAGAGAAAATAGGATTTAATGGTTTTTCATCTCTCTTTGTATAGAGCGATTTTCTTCTTTGGTTTTAATAGAAGCCCTTTTGTCGTGAAGTTTTTTTCCTTTAGCTATTGCAATTTTAACCTTACATATTCCTTTTCCGTTTAGATAAATACCCAAAGGAATGATAGTTAAACCTTTTTCTTGAATTGCTTTTTTAAGTTTTTTAATTTCGTAAGAGTGAAGAAGAAGTTTTCTGTCTCGTTTTTCTGAATGATTATAAATATTACCAAAAAGATATGGAGGAATATGGGCGTTTAATAGGAATGCTTCATTTTTTAATATTTTGATATAAGCTTCTTGCAAGCTTGCCCCACCTTCTCTTAAAGATTTAATTTCAGTTCCCCACAAAGCGATACCCGCTTCATAGGTTTCTAAGATTTCATAGTCATGGAAGGCTTTTTTATTAGAGGCTAAATCTTTGGAGTGGTTAGAAGACATAAAACTACTTGTAGGTGTTTAGCCTTTGTATTGTAGAGTAAAACAGCGCTTTTTAACAATATTTTCCTAAGAGATACACCATAATTGGGGGACGATAGAAAATAGTTTATTTATTTCTGCTAAAAATCAATTTGGCCTGGAGCAACTTAAGGATGCATTGAGGTTGAACGTAATGAGTGGTTTAGTGAACGCTGAAAATACGATAGTAACTAATGCCCGTCATGTTCAGGCCTTACAAAAAGTGGCAAACAATTTAGCTGCTATACAAACTGGATTGTCTACTAAAATACCAGGTGATTTATTGGCAATCGATATCAGACAGTGTCTATATCATCTTGGCGAAATCACCGGACAAATCACGAACGACGATCAACTTGATTTTATTTTTTCTAAGTTTTGTATCGGGAAGTAAAGTAATCTGCATGAATCTTTCTTCTAAGGTTTATTCTTTCCTTAGAGCGCCTCTCAATTCGGATATGGCTTTGCATTGATTTACTTGCTTGCTTTGTGCTTGAAGCAGAACAAATCAACAATAAAGTTGTTATTATTATGACCTCAAATGCCTTGTAAATAAGAGCTGGAAATTTTCGAGGCGCTATAAATACTAAAACTGATTTTAGAAAGTGAAAAGCATTAAAAAAGAAAATAAAAACCAACTGGCATAGTTCTGCAATGGGACAGGGTTGTAAAGCGACAACGGATCTTTTTTTGTGAGCCACCACCACAATTGATATTTCTTAGCTAATGGTTCTAATGTTATATCATATAATAACAACATAAAAGCCCCAAGTAAAGCCTTTTGAATTTTAGAAAATTTCATATCTTTTTTTATTTAATAAATATAATTTCGTTCTTATTATTACCACAAAGATACTATTTATAGTAAAATAAACTTCTAAAACTTTAAAAAGATGGGGTGTGGCTGCAAGGGCAATCAAAATCCACCTCCTCCACCACCACCACAACCAAATCCTGCTGCTCCACAGCAGAATAGAGTGGTAAGTGAGGATGTGAGAAATTCAGTTAAAAAAACTATTGAGAAGTATTACAACGTTTATAAAAAACAAAGTTAATACAACTCTAAAAAAGTGGTAGAGGAGCGTAAAAAACGCTC
>JBAWWQ010000150.1:0-4374 GCA_037146655.1 Chlamydiota bacterium
GAATAGACAAATCCACCTTGAGCAATAATTTTTATGTGTTTAGAATTGCTTTATTCATAATCATTTCAAGTAGTGTCTACATGCACCCTTTAATTTTACCAAGAAGTTTTGGAACCCATGATGGGGCTTTTCATGCTGATGAAGTCACAGCTTGTGCTTTGCTTTTATTATATAATTTGATTGATCGAGATAAAATCGTTCGTACACGAGATTTAAACGTCCTTGAAAAACTTGATTATGTGTGTGATGTTGGAGGAATTTATGACTCTAGTATCAAAAGATTTGACCATCATCAGATTGACTACAAGGGAAGTCTAAGCAGTGCTGGAATGATTTTACAATATCTTTTGGAACAAAATATTTTAAGCGATGAAATTTATCACTACTTTAATAATTCTTTGATTATAGGGGTTGATGCTGTAGATAATGGTCAAGCAACACAAAAGCTTGGACATTGTTCTTTTTCAAGTATTATCACAAATTTTGTTCCAGCAAATCATGGCGTTGATGATACGACGCTTTTTAAATGTTTTGAAGAAGCCTTGAATTTTACATTCGGGCATCTAAACAGGCTTCAGGAACGCTTTTTCTATATCCGTTCATGTAAAGAAAAAGTTAAAGAAAGCATGCAAAAAGGGCAAGAATATTTAGAGTTTGATGAGTCTATTCCATGGATGGAGAATTTTTTTGAATTAGAAGGTGAGGGACATCCAGCGCTTTTTGTGATTATGCCTTCAGGATCTCATTGGAAACTTCGAGGTATTCCTCCCTCTTATGATCAAAAAATGAAGGTGAGAAAGTATCTACCTAAGCACTGGGCTGGTCTTTTAGAGGGTGAGCTTAGCAAGGTTACAAAAATTCCAGGAGCTATCTTTTGTCATAAAGGAAGATTTATTTCTATCTGGAAGACAAAAGAAGATGCTTTAAAAGCTTTGCAAATTGTTCTAAGAAAATAATAGGAAGATTATGTCTAGTCTGTTTACTAAAATTATTGAGAGACAATTGCCAGCAACAATTGTTTTTGAAAATGAGCATGTGATTGCAATTAAAGATATTCATCCTGTAGCACCTGTTCATATTCTTGTGATCCCTAAGAAAGAAATACCCTCTATTCAATTTCTTAAGAAAGAAGACCTATATTTGATGGAGGCTATTATTTTGGCAGTTCAGGAAATTGCCGATAAACTGGAATTGACGGATTATCGGTTAGTAACCAATAATGGGGCAGATGCTGGACAGTCTATTTTCCATATGCATTTTCATTTGATTGGGGGAAAAAAGCTGAAAAATCTAGCATAAGTGGTTACATGTTTTCTGTTTATGGTTGTTTGTCAGTTTTTGTTTTTTCTAGTTTTATAGTGTATTCTCACGCCTCTATAACTTCTTTAGAAAGTTCTCAAAAACGTGTTAGAGATCACCTTGTTGTAAAAGATTATACAAGTGCATTATCTGACCTTAAAATTTCTCTAGCTCAATTTCCACAATCTAAAGAATTGCAAGTTCTTATGATTCGCGTATTATCGGAATCTGGTGATGGTAGTGAAGCTTTTAAACAGTGGAAATATGTTGTAGAAGCCTATCCAGAAGTTAAAGATGATTGGAGTTTGATAGAGGTGATAGCTTGGGCTATTTTAGTAAAAGCAGAAAGCTCTTCTCAGCAAATTGTCAATATTTCCTCTATGATAGGAGCCTCTCTTACAAAAGATGCAAAGGCTGTGTATATTTTACAAAGGTATTTGCGATCTACTAATGCTTATTTAAGAATGATTGCTATTAGACTCTCTACTCAATATGGGGATAAGAAACTCATTGAAGAGATTCAGACTATGCTTAAAAAAGAAACCGTTTGGTATGTTCGTCTAGAAATTCTTCGTGCTCTAGGTCAGTTTCAGCGGAAAGAAATTACAGATCTTTTTAAAGATATTGTGGCAAGTTCAAGAAGTTCTATTGAAGAAAGAGCTGTAGCGGCTCAGGCTCTTCTTACTTTGTATGATCATTTAGATGACTTTGAATTTAAACAGCTTTTGGAAAGTCCAAGGGCAGGACTTCGTTATCTTGCTTGTGAGATTGTTTCTTATCTTAATTTAAAAGATAAAAGTTTGCAGATTGCAAATTTATTACAGGACACTTCTGCAGAAGTTAAAATTGCAGCGCTTAATACACTCTGTGTTGTAGGAATGTCTAAAGAAGATAATGATGAAATTTTATCCAAGGTAGTTTTTTTAACACAAGATGCGCACCCTTGTGTTTCGATTACAGCTTGCCGACTTCTTATGTATTATCAAAGTGAAATAGCTTTACCTATTTTGGAAAAATGGATTGCTCATGAAAATACCGATCTTGCAAGGCTTGCTGCTTGTGCGCTATCTTTGAGTGGCTCTTCAGGAAAAAAAACAGTCATGAGACTTTTGCAAAAAGTTGAGGATGATTTCATTCGAGTTAATCTTGCTTACGGCATGCTTGGTGAAGAGGAATCTACAGACGTTTTGTGCCGAGTCATAGCTGAATTCTTATCTTTGCAACAAGGAAAGATTATGTTTGATGTAAGTATGAATCCACTCTTTAAAATGATTGCTCCAAGTCGGATTAAGCATACTCCTGAAATGGCTCATTATCCTAGAGCTGTTGATCAGCATACAAGATTACACCTATTAAACACCTTAGCGATGATGGGGTATCCCAAAGCAGAAGAATCGATTAAACATTATTTACAGTCTCAAAGCATAGGAATGACTTATGCAGCTTCTACAGCGTTAATCGAAGAGGGAGCAGAAGATTCAATAGAGATCATTCGGGAATTATTATCAGATCCAGATGAAAAGATTCGTGTACAAGCTGCCCTTGTCCTTGCCATGTTAGGTGGTGATAAAAAAGCCTTGCAGGTATTGAAAGAGGTCTATCCTAAAGTGGATCGTGAATTGAAAATTGCGATTTTAGAGGCTTTAGGTAATATAGGATCAAAAGAAGAGGTTCCTTTTTTAATGGGATTACTTGAAGATCCTTTCAATGTAATGAAGGTGATTGCAGCTTCTGCTATTATTCAGTGTATTTATCATTAGGGAGCATTATGGATAAGATCAAAAAAGTTCAGATGTATTTAAAAGAGCAAAATATTGATGGGTGGCTTCTTTACTATTTTGATAATAACAATCCATTTGCCTTAGATTTTTTAGAAGTAGCAAAAGATCAGCACTTAAGTAGGCGGTTTTTTTATTGGATTCCCAAGGAGGGAGAGCCTATTCAGCTTGTTCATGCCATTGAACCAGATGCTTTAGCAAATGCTCCAGGGATAAAAAAAATTTATCAAAAGTGGGAGTCTCTTCAATCTTTGTTACAAGAGATTCTAGAAGGGGCAAAAATTGTAGCGATGGAGTATTCTTCTTGTAATAGGCTACCTTATATCTCAAAAGTGGATGCAGGAACTGTAGAGATGGTAAAAAAATGCCATGTAGAAGTTGTTAGTTCAGCTTCTTTTTTGCAGTATTTTACTTCAGTCATGACAGAGTCTCAAGAGGCTTCTCAAAAAGAGGCAGCACAGATTTTACATCATATTGCAGAGGAGGCTTTTGTCTTTTTAAAAAAATGCTTAAAACAGAAAAAAGCAATATCTGAGTATGAACTTCAAAAATGGATTATTCAGAAAATTGAAGAACATGATTTAACCATAGATGGACATTTTCCTATCTGTGCATTTGGAATACATACCGCTGATCCTCACTATACACCAGCTAAGAAAGGGTCTTTTATTTTAGAGCTCAATCAGCCTATTTTACTAGATATCGTAGCAAAACAAAAAGATCCAAAAAGTATTTATGGGGATATTACACGTATGGGTTTTTCTGGATCAACCCCTCCAAAAAAACTCGTAGAGATGTTCGAGCTTGCTCTAAAAGCTCAAAATGATACCTTTTGTTTTATTCAAAGTAGATTTCAAGCAGGTGAGATTGTTAAGGGATATGAAGCAGATAAAATTGCAAGAGATGTCATAGAAAAAGCTGGGTTTGGACAGTATTTTACACATAGAACAGGTCACAATATTTATCAAACTCTTCATGGGCCAGGAACTCACTTGGATGGATTTGAAACAATGGATGATAGACCTTTAATTTCAAATACATGTTTTACTATAGAGCCAGGTATCTATTTACCAGGTGATATGGGGGTGCGTGTGGAATATGATGTAATTATTCATCCAAAGGGTAAGTTAGAGATTACAAGTGGTATACAAGATAGCATCAGAACAATGGTTTAATACTAGTTGTCAAGCAAGAGATGATTATGTCAACAGCTGCGATGGTGTTTTTAAAAGATGGAATGCAAATTGATCCTGTTGGACACGTGCAAACCCTGTCTTTCAAGGCGGGGTTAACGTGC
>JBAWWQ010000151.1:0-4339 GCA_037146655.1 Chlamydiota bacterium
GCGGCATCCCAAGGTAACTATATATTCGCTCCTAACGTAGTCCAGTTAAGGACTTAGGCTGGTCAACATGGGGCTTGAATTTATTTTTCAAGCCGCTCCCTTTAGGAAGGGGTAGTTGACGAAAATCTCTTTTCTAGTGCCTGTAATTGTAAAGAAATACCCTCTGGTAGATGATCTTTAAAAAGAGTAAAATATTTCTTAAGCTCTTCTATTTCTTTTTTCCACTCATGAGCATCAACCGTGAAAAGCTTTGTCAGCGTTTCTTGAGAAATATTTAAATTATCTATATCCAAATCATCAAGTTTAGGAAGCCATCCAATAGGAGATCTGTCTGCTTCTATTTGATGAGAAACTCGCTCAAAACACCACTTCAACACCCGTCCATTATCTCCATAACCTGGCCATAGAAAATTCCCTTGTTCATCTTTTCTAAACCAATTCACATGAAAAATCTTAGGAAGCTTACTTGTTTGATTTTCCATAGATAACCAATGAGCAAAATAATCGCCCATGTTATACCCACAAAAAGGAAGCATCGCAAAAGGATCATGACGAAGTTGCCCTATCACACCTTTTGCCGCAGCTGTCATCTCTGATGACAAGCTAGCCCCTAAAAATGTGCCATGAGCCCAATCAAACGCCTCATAAACAAGAGGTTCTAAAGAAGCTCTTCTACCACCAAAAATAATCCCTGAAATAGGAACACCTTGAGGATCATCCATAGATGGGCTAATAATAGGACACTGCTTAGCAGGTGTTGTAAATCTAGAATTAGGATGAGCTGCAGGCTCGCTTGACTCTGGGCTCCAATCTTGTCTTTTCCAAGATATTAGATGTGAAGGCTTATCTTTTGTCATCCCCTCCCACCAAACATCTTTATCATCTGTCAAACCTACATTTGTAAAAATTGTATTCTTTTCAATTGTTTTCATGGCATTAAGGTTAGAGCTCATAGATGTTCCTGAAGCCACTCCAAAAAACCCATTTTCTGGATTAATCGCATAAAGTCTTCCATCTTTACCAACTTTCATCCACGCGATATCATCTCCTACACACTCAACCTTCCAACCAGCTATTGCTGGTGTCAACATAGCTAAATTTGTTTTGCCACAAGCACTTGGAAAAGCTGCTGCAAAATAATGTTTTTCTCCCTCTGGGTTTGTAATCCCAACAATTAGCATATGCTCAGCTAGCCATCCTTCGTCCCTTGCTTTTACAGAAGCAATACGCAAGGCTAAACACTTCTTGCCAAGTAAAGCATTACCTCCATAACCGCTACCATAGGACCAAATACTTCTCTCTTCTGGAAAATGCACAATGTATTTTGTCTGTGAGCAAGGCCAAACACTATCTTTTATCCCAACCTTTAAAGGCATCCCTACTGAATGAACTCCTGGAATAAAAGATCCATTTTCTCCTAGTACTTCTAAAGCCTTCTTACCCATACGTGTCATGATAGCCATATTCACCACTGCATAAGGAGAATCTGTAATCTGCACACCTAGCATCCCTAAAGCAGATCCATAAGGTCCCATACTAAAAGGAACCACATACATCACCCTTCCTTCCATGCACCCTTGAAACAACTTATCTAAAATAGCCTTCATCTCTTCAGGATCTTTCCAATGATTCGTTGGTCCTGCATCTTTTTCTAAACGGGAGCAAATAAATGTACGATCTTCCACTCTAGCAACATCTGAAGGGTCAGATGCACACCAAAAACTTCCTGGGCGCTTTTGAGGATTCAAAGGAGTAAAAACACCATCTTTAACAAGCAATTCACAAAGCTCAGTATATTCTTCCTCTGATCCATCACACAGATACACACTTTTGGGAGTGCAAAGGTCTGCAATCTCTTGAATCCACTCCATTAATAACCGATGCTTAGTCCATCCAGAAAATTCCACACGCATAATTTCTCCTACTTAACGGTGATTCAAGATTAATGAAACTTCCTAAAAAAACCCATCTTTTTTCAGAAGAAAATCCACAGGATCTTACAACACAACGATAACTTCCTTGTTGAAAAATGAATAAAAAACTCAAATCAACAACTAACTAGCACAAAAAGGCCCATCTTTAACGCCTGTTCACATTTGAAGTGCAACAATCATTTGTTCTTTAAATGGATATTCTTGAACTACTGCTCCCCCAAAATCCCGATGATCCTCTAGGCTCAAAAAAGCCAAAACTAGCTCTTTTTGAGCCAGGTAGACTTGATTCTTGCTTGTAATGCCTACTTACTTATACATCAGTCCTTGAGGCTCTTCTTTTTTTTAATTCATTTTGTGCACTTCAGATTTGAATCGGCGCAAAATAAACCATCTAACTCTTTATTATTCATAGTGATACGTCCTCTTTTTGAAACATCTTCCCTTTGGTTATCAACAACTTATGATTACAACAAGAATGACGTTTCGACTAAACGCTAATAATCATAATAAAATTTTGTTTTATAATTACAAATTATGTTAAAATATTAATTTAAATAAAAACAAAAGACTTTAAAAATGAGTATATTAAAAATAGATCCCATATCAATTAGAGATATCTGCGGAGATAGTACACAAGCTTTTGTATATGGTTTTTACCATTGTAAATATGGGCTTATGCATGATGCTCTTAAAACAACAGGGTCACCTATTCAACGAACCTTCTCTGGGGTTCCGGATAATCCATATAGTTATGACTGTCAGCTTACTCTAGAAAAAACACCTTTAGAGGTTATATCTGAAAGGGATCCAACCTCACCACTAAAGAGATATTGTAAAAATGGAGTAGCTTCTGCAGTGATAGAAAATATGCATAGAAAAGCCACAGGATTAGAAATTATCCCTTTTTTATTTTTTATAGATATTACAGGGAATGCATATAGTGCACCTAATCCTATAAGTGTTACGACAAAAAAAACCTCTTTGAATAAAATCATTACTCATAGCGAAATGAGACGAGCTTATAAATTATGTCATGATAAGAATGTAGATCCTCAAGTTCAATCCGTAGCACGTGAAACCTTTCATTTTATCAAATTGAATGCAACTAATAAACTTTGCACCTTAGAAGAGCAACCAGCGCCTTGGGAACAAAATGGATGGGATGAGGCATGGTCTGAAAGGAAGAAAGTTAGTGTATCGATACCCAAAGAGCCTAAAAACAACTGGCGTTATCAAGTCAATAGGTTAGTCGAAAGAGAAGAACCTGTATCTACTGATGCAGTTGTCTTAACACAATCAGCAAAGATGAGAGAAGTATTGCTTAGAATACACCCAAACCATGCTTGGAACTTGGTCAAAGATGGTGATGACTCAGTTAAAAATGACTTAGAATTTGTGATAGCAGTTCTAGAGAAATCTTCACCAGAAAATGCTCACCTAGTGCTTCAATATGCTGGCAACTCACTTAAAAAGGACTTAAGGTTTGTCACAGCAGTCCTACAAAAATCTTCGCCAGAAAATGTTTGGGAAGTGGTCAAATCAGCGGACGACTCGCTTAAGGACAACTTAGAGTTTGCGACAGTAGCTCTACAGAAATCTTCATCACTAAAGACTTGGCTCTTGCTCTTGCATACTGGGCCCTCGGTTAAAAATGACTTAGGATTTATGAAAACAGTTTTACACCAATGTAGTCGAGCAGCTGCTGCTGGCGTATTACGTTATGCTGGGGACCCTTTGAAAAACAACTTAGAGTTTGTGACAGCAGTTCTACATAAATGTTTGGAAGAAGATATTGAGGAAGTTATGAAATCAACTAAAGACCCGCTTAAAAACAACCCAAATTTCGCACGAGCCTGTTTTTATAACATAAGCCTAGACCAGCATGCCCGATATAAGGATTATAATCCGATATTTACTCAAATATATAGTGAGATTCACGATCAAAAATTGCGTATAACAAAAGCTAATACTTGCAAATGTAGTATCATGTAACACCCACTACATGCAGTCTGTGTGTGAAAGACCCCCTTAATCCCATTATCTACTAGCAGGCTATTAAATTTTGCACATGTAATATATAATTGCTCAAGTTAACAAGTTTTTCATCGCCCAGCTACTCTTTTTTTAATTCATTTCGTGAACTTCAGATTTGAATCGCCATGTAAGCACCTTCTGAAGCCGTTCATTTTAAACAACTTGCACTTAAACCGCGATCGCATCTTAACTAAAAGTCAATGGTTTAAAATAAAGATTTGATAAAAAAATAATTAATATGTTAGAATTAACGTATAAGTTAATAATAATCAATAAAGAGGTGTTTATGTCAACCAATCTACCTGGCTCAGAATACAATAGACTTCTTGCATAACTAAAAATTTTAGTGTTAAATGCTCCTTTTTTTAATT
>JBAWWQ010000152.1:0-4312 GCA_037146655.1 Chlamydiota bacterium
CCAAATTAATGCTACTTCGGACGCTTCTAAAAGAACGCCTGGAAGATACTCCATTTCTTGTGTATTAAACTGTCCTAAAACAAACTCAGCTAGATCTAGGTTTTCCTCTCGACCTATCCCTACACGTAATCTAGAGTAGTCTTGGGTCCCTAAATGGCTCTCAACACTTTTTAAACCATTATGCCCACCGCTACTACCTTTCTCCTTGATTCGAAGCTTTCCAAAAGGAATAGCTACGTCATCACACACAACCAAAACATGCTTTGTTTCTATTTTAAAAAAATCTAAGCACCGTCTTAAGGCCTGTCCAGAAAGGTTCATATAAGTCATAGGCAGCAAAATCATCACCTTCTTACCGTTGACTTCGCCTTGAGCAAACTCTCCTGAAAATTCTTTTTTGTTTTCAAAAGGAATCCCAAGGCTTTTAGCAAGGGTTCTGCCCACTAAAAATCCTATATTATGCCGAGTTTTTTCATAACTCTTGCCAGGATTTCCAAGGCCTACAATAAGAATTGGTTGTCTAGCTTCTTCTGTCATACCCTTAACGTTTTGCAATCACCACAATCACTTCGTTCATAGAGGCTAAAGGTGTTAATGTATTTGGAATAACCATATCTTTAACACGTTTTGTTTGTTTCATTCCCAAATCTTTAATATCAAGAACAAGCTCTTTTGGCATGTCTTTTGGAAGACAATTCACTCTTAAATGACGCATTACTTGTCTTAAAAAACCACCAAGCTTAATACCTGGGCAATCTGATGTACCGATACAACGAATTGGCACATTGACATTAACTGGTGTTTCACCTTGCAACTCTAAAAAGTCTAAGTGCAAAACATTATATGTTGTTGACTCATACTGAATATCTTTCACAATTGCCTTCAGAGACATTCCTTCACCTTCAAGCTCGACAACTGTTGTAGGCAAATGGCCTTGTGGGACTTGTCTTAATAACGCTTTAAACTCATTACCATTTACAGAGATGCAGTGGTTTTCTTTACCTTTAGAATAGATGACAGCAGGGATATTGCCATGATGTCTAATCAAATTCTTCTCACTTTTTTTCTCTGCCTTCCTTTTTGAAAGACTTAGTTTCATGAACACCCTCATATGTTAAAATTCGGTTTTGACACCCTCCCATCCCTAAAGGAAGGAGATTCCTACGACGTCGCACTGTTATCGTGGATCGTTTCGGCGTATACTTTCGATTTATCTGGAACGATCCAGACCTTTTTCGCGATATCTTCGCGCATCAACATGGAAAAATGTACCATGTACGCTATTTAAAACCAAGAAACACGTTACACCCCTAAAAATGAGATTTACACGTATGTACCAGATTAAACTAGCCAACCATTCTAATGTGAGCAGGATCTATTTCATGAAATAACAAGTGTCGTGATGACTTAAAAAAGAGAATTTCTACCAAATGCAAATTAAACTGTTTATCAGCTTAAAGCCGCCTCAAAACCAACTGCAATTGTAACATCTTTTTTTATGTCAACAAGGAGGATTTGAGCTCTCACTTGCGCTACATCTAATCGATATTTAAAATCGATTAAGATGGATAATTCCATGAGATAGAAATTAAACAATACTTGACATAACAAATACGTTTAACCACGGACATTCTAAACAAATCGAACGCCTATCTCACAACTGGAAAGTCTTTAATCACAAGACCCTCTTAGATAAGAGGGTCTTGTCAAGAATATTTGGGGTGGAAGGACTCGAACCTCCGAATGGCGGTACCAAAAACCACTGCCTTACCACTTGGCTACACCCCAACACTATCACTGTGATATAAAAACACCAATTATCCTATGTTTTCAATGATTTAATTGCAAGATCACTTTTATGTCGTTGCGAGATTTTTTTTCCAAAACAGCTCAAACACAGATCTAACTTAAAAAACCTCACTCACCTTTTAAAGAAAAAATTAATTTTTCTTAAATTTTTGGTTGCTAAAATAATTCATAAAATATTAGATTTCTTTCTATTATTATAATTTTTATATGTGAGGATAACCCTATGTGTCTAAGTTGTTGGGATGCTGATGAAAAAAAAACCATCCTTCTCACAGAAAGTTGCGACGGAACGCTTGCTCCTTTTATGACGGTTGAAGAACTAAAAGCTAAAATCATTAAAAAATGGCATTACACAAAAAAGACCTCCCATTTTGTCTATAAAGATGCAATTATCAACCCCCCTAGTCAAGAACTTGAATGGGTTGAAGTCCTTAACAATTCAAAAACACTTTTAAAAGTTCGCTTGGTTTAAAAAAATAGATGCAATCTTCTTCCTAGTTGTTTATGGTGAAATTATATTTTACCCTACTTAATCCGGGAAGAAGATGCTAATTATTCATGTAGCAACCGAACTTGCTCCTATCGCTAAAATAGGAGGATTAGGCGATGTCGTTTATGGTTTATCAAAAGAACTTGTCAGACAAGGACATGATGTACACATCATTTTACCAAAATACAAAACACTTCCCCTTGAAAAGCTCCAAAATGTAACGGTTGTTTTAAAAAAAACCTTTACAATACCCAATCTTCCTTCTTTTGAAGTCTTGTTTTGGAAAGCATCCTATGGTTCTCTCTCTTTAATTCTTGTCGATCCGCAATCTCCCGAGGCTGTTTTTAATCGAGACAATATCTATGGAGAAGATGATGATGCTTATCGATTTTTACTCTTTTGTTTTTCCACTTTAGAATACATCTCTTTTTGCCATTTCCCTTCTGCTATATTGCATCTTCATGACTGGCCTACTGCAGCTATTGCTCTTTTATATAAACAGCACTATCAGCAAAAAGGTTTAAATCACAAAGTAGTCTTGACACTGCATAATATTTTACACCAAGGGAAATGTCTACCTGAAACCTTATCCTTTCTTCCTATAACACTTTCTGCAAGCATGGAAGATCCTTCTCAGCCCTATCTGATAAATTTATTAAAAATAGGAATTATCTACTCAGATTGTTTAACCACCGTCTCCCCTACTTATGCACAAGAAATCCAAACCCCTTTATTTGGTTATAACTTAGATGCTCTTTTACGCGAGTATAGACATAAACTGCATGGCATTTTAAACGGAATTGATTTTGATTACTGGAATCCTTATCAAGATAAAGCTTTGTTTGCTCCCTATCCCAAAGACTCTATTGAAAAGGCTTGCGAAGCTAAACAAAAAAACAAAGCCCACCTATATCAACATTTGCATTTAACTGCTTCACATGGTCCTTTATTTGCTTGTATCACGAGACTAGATGAACAAAAAGGGCCTCATTTAATCGCCCACGGAGTGAAAACAATTTTAGCACTTGGAGGATCTTGCATTATCTTAGGTAAAATTGTGAATCCTTCAACTCAAGAACTTTTTAACAGTCTAAAACAAACCTACGTCAACCACCCTCATTTTCATTTCCATGATCAATTTGACGAAGGTTTAGCAAAACTTTTGTATGCAGCTGCAGATTTCATTATCATCCCTTCTCTTTTTGAACCTTGTGGGCTAACTCAAATGATCGCTATGCGTTACCTTACTATTGCTATTGTTCGAGCAACCGGAGGTTTAGCAGACACTATTTATGACATAGAAGATCCAACTGCTAAAGAAAATCAAAAAGTAGGAATTTGTTTTAAAGAAATGTGCACAAAAGAATTCGACCATGCTATCAAAAGAGCTTTTAACCTTTCTCTAGACAAGCCGCTTATGCATCGACTTTTCAAAACCATGTCTTTACAAGATTTCAGTTGGAAAGCATCTGCTAAAAAATATCTGGATCTTTATTTAAATTAATCTCCAGCCAAATACTTCCCATAAAAATGCCATTCTTGGATCAAACTAAGTTGAAAAGCTCATCAGAAAGTTCTAAATTCGCTTGTTTTGAAGCTTGTTGTAAAATTTTTAATCCCTCTACCAACATGTCCATGATTTTTTCAAATATCATACATTCTACTAATTGTTTTTTTCCAGCTTCACGATAAGTAAAGCTTCCAGACTCATATAATTGAAGAGATTCTTTCAAAGATCTGCAAGGTATTTTTTGCATGAAATCTGTTTTTATACCTTGAATGACCTTTTGCCAAATAGGTGATGGCGCTACTTCTTCCTTAAAAAGCATCTTGCGACACTCTTTTATTAGATCACGACCTTCTAGATCTTCATCTACCAAATTATTAGATACACACTGATCTACAATAATTCCTGAAAGATTTTTATACCTAGATTTAAAATGATTTGATTTAGAGCTATATACGTCATATTCTTCCTTAGCCTTTTTGTGTCCAAATGCACACTCTTTATAT
>JBAWWQ010000153.1:0-4310 GCA_037146655.1 Chlamydiota bacterium
CTTTACTATCTCACCATTTAAATCACACTCAGTCCCTAAGCATTCTTTGAAATCAATACTTACTGCTAAGACTTCACTACAAATATACTCTTGATAAGCTATAAAAGCTTCTTGCAACTTTTCTGTAGCATGTATAGTTATAATAATCCTATCTGTAACCTGAAATCCTTCTGTTTTTCTAAGGGTATTAATTCTATTTATAAATTCTCTAGCAATACCTTCTTGGATAAGGTCAGCGTTTAACTGCGTGTCAAGAGTAACGGTTAAACCATCGAGTGTCAGAGCAATTTGTCCAGAAATCACCTCTCTTTTCACCTGAATATCCTCTGGTGCAACAAAAACCTCTTCTCCTTCAACTTTTAAAACAATAGATTTTCCATCTTGCAACATTTGTATTTGGTCAGATTTTAAATTCTCAACTAAAGCTTTTACCTGATTCATCCACTTACCTGCTTTCTTCCCTAAAGTTCTATAATTGGGTAAGATTTTTAAGGTAACAAAAGCAGACTCATCCGCAAAAAATGCCACATCTTTCACATTTAATTCTTCAGCTATTAACCATTTTTGTCTTTGAAGAGCCTCGAGAACCTTGGGATTTGCCATGACAATATTAGCAAGACCTAAAGGTTGTCTCACTTTAATCTTATGTTCTTTACGTAAACTATGTCCCATACTTACAGCTTTTTGAACTTGACTCATTTCATATTCCAAATCTTCAAAACGCAGCTTTGATTGATAAGTTGGATAATCACATAAATGCACTGAAAGAGGGTCTCGTTCTTTTCTTAACTCTTGATAAATAGCCTCACTTAAAAAAGGAATAAATGGAGCTGCTACTTTTACAACCAAAATCAACACTTGATAAAGTGTTGCAAAGGCTTCTCTTCTATCTTCTGAATCATCTTCTGCCCAAAATCTAGATCTAGAGCGCCTAATATACCAATTTGTAAGCTCATCAATAAAGCTCACTAGAGGGTCTATTGCTTTGATTAAATCATAAGTATCAAGCGCTTCTTCTACGTCTTTAATAAGTTTTTGAGCTAAAGACAAAATCCAACGATCTATATCAGCCTTTGGATGAGCTACCTCGTAAGCATCTGGCTTCCAATGATAAATCTGTGCATAGGTAGCTAAAAAATAATAGCTATTCCATAAAGGAATTAAACATTGCCTTAAAATCCCTTCTACACCTCTTTCAGAGAACTTTAAATCATCTGCTTGAACAACAGGACTATGGAGTAAATAAAGTCTGACAGCATCGGCTCCATACTGTTCAACAACTGTCATTGGATCTGGATAATTTTTAAGCCTTTTGGACATCTTTTGCCCATCTTCAGCTAAAACAATCCCATTAACAATCGCATGGGTAAATGCAGGCTTATCAAAAAGTGCCACCCCTAAAACAACCAGTGTATAAAACCACCCTCTTGTTTGATCTAATCCTTCCGCAATAAAGTCTGCAGGAAACATTGTAGCCATTTTGTCTGCGTTTTCAAAAGGATAGTGATGTTGAGCATATGGCATAGATCCAGATTCAAACCAACAATCAAAAACCTCTGGTACCCTTGTAAAAATCTTCCCATCTTCTTCAAAAGTCATCTCATCAATAAAATGACGATGAAGATCTGTCACTTTTTTATTTGTTCTGGTAGATAAATCTTCAACACTTCGAATAACCACATACTCATTATCTTCACTTCTCCATAAAGGAATAGGTGTCCCCCAATAACGATTACGGCTAATGGCCCAATCACGTGCGTTTTCTAACCACTTTCCAAAACGTCCATCTTTAATATGAGCCGGCATCCACGCAATCTTTTGATTCGCTTCTATGAGTTTATCTTTGATTTTCTCAACCGCAACAAACCACGTTGTTACAGTCTTATAAATAAGCGGAGTGTCCGAACGGTAGCAGAAAGGATATCTATGTCTAATCTGCGTATGTCTAAAAATTCTATCGTCTTTTTTTAAACGACGAATGATATCTTTATCAGCATCTTTAACAAACTGTCCTAGATATTCAGGAACTTCATTTGTAAAACGACCATTTTGATCAACAGGACATACTGGATCAATCCCTTCTCTTTGACATACAAAGAAATCCATTTCTCCAAATGCCGGAGCTGCATGCACAATCCCAGTACCGTCTTCTTCTCCAACAAACTCATCAACTAAAACACTAAAAACTTTCGAACTAGGATGATCAGTAAAATAAACAAACAAAGGATCATAGGCCGTGCCTACAAGCTGCTGCCCATTAAATGTTTCAAGAACTTGATACTCACCTTCATTTGCATAATAAGCATGGAGGCGGCTTTTTAATAAAATATAATTTTGTCCTGTCGCAAGGTCTTGAATTTTAACATAAATATGTCTTGGGTGCACAACAACAGCTAAATTAGATGGAAGAGTCCAAGGAGTTGTTGTCCATACTAGTAAAAAAGTGTTTACTTCTTGCTTTAACTTAAACTTCACCGTTAAAGAAGGATCATCTACATCTTGATAATTTAAATTAGCTTCAAAATTCGATAAGGGAGTCCCAAGCTTTGCTGAAAAAGGCATTACTTTAAAACCCTGATAAATAAGTCCTTTATCCCATAACTGGCCAAACACCCACCACACAGACTCCATAAAAGAGAGATCCATGGTTTTATAAGAATTTTCAAAGTCGACCCAGCGCCCCATCCTAGATACCGTCTCTTTCCACTGCTGAGTATATCTAAGAACAATACTGCGGCACTCTTCATTAAAATTTGCTATGCCAAATTCCTCAATCGCAGGGGCTCCAGCTAAATTTTTAGCTTTTTCAATTTCATTTTCAATAGGAAGTCCATGACAATCCCAACCAAATCGTCTAGGAACATAAAAACCCTTCATTGTCTTATAACGAGGAATCACATCCTTAATCGTTCCAGCTAAAAGATGACCATAGTGCGGCAGTCCTGTTGCAAAAGGAGGCCCGTCATAAAAAGTAAAAATAGGAGATTCTTTTCGATATTCAAGAGATTTTTCAAATAAAGCATTCTTTTCCCAAAACTCTAAAATGCGCTTTTCTCTTTCAGAAAACCCTTCTTGACTTGCATTAAACATAAAACGGCCTATTCTCCACCATTACAAGTAAAACAATTTATTGAAATATTTAAATTGCACCCCCTATCTATCAATAAAGGCTGCCTATGCAATCAAACCTGAGATTACATTAGAGATAGTAGCTTAACCAACTAAGGATTTAAATACCACCGAGCTTCTTCATCTAACCATAAGAAACCAATAAACTTTCGATTGACTTAATTTTTCTTATATTGGCATGATTTATACCGTTAGCTCATTTTTTAATTTGATTTTAAAAATTTATTTTTAATAAAAGTATAGATTTTATCATACGCTTATTCAAAGTATCATAGCTTTGATTATTACATAGGAAAAAACCATCATGACATCTGTAAACAAATTCCAATCTCTTCGTCATCCCATCAGGGCTTGGACTATTTGGTTATTAAGTGCTCTTTTTATGTTTTATAAATATGCCTTGGAAGTATCTCCAAGTGTCATGAATAAGTCTTTAATGCAGGCATTTCATATTAATGGAGCAGCCCTGGGAAATCTCGCAGCCTGTTATTTTTATGCTTACCTTCTTTTGCAAATCCCTGCAGGATTGCTACTAGATAAATTTGGACCAAGAAAAGTCACAACATTTGCTGTCATCTTATGTGCATGTGGTACCCTAATATTTTCACAAGCTGAATCACTTTGGATAGCAAGCCTTGGAAGATTTTTAACAGGAATAGGGGCAGCTTTTGCTGTTGTTAACTGCATGAAACTCATCGCCAACTGGTTTCCTATTAAACAATTTGCGTTTATGACAGGCCTTATGATGACTATGGCGATGCTAGGCGCTGTAGGTGGCCAAGCCCCTCTTGCTGCATTTATAGCAGCTTATGACTGGCGTTATGCTATGCAGATAATTGGTTTTATAGGTATCGCCTTAGCTATTGTTTTTTGGATTGTTGTACGAGACAAATCCCCTGATCATAAAGTAGAAAAACAGATAGTTTCTGATAAAATTTCCCTAATAAAAAGTCTAAAATACATATTTAAAAATCCACAATCTTGGTGGCTATCTATCTACAGTGGCTTCGCTTTTGCCCCTGTCATGATCTTTGGTGGATTATGGGGTGTGTCTTTTATTACATCAGCATTTAATCTCTCCCATAATTTATCAGCACAATCAGTCTCTCTTATCTTTATTGGATTTGCCATAGGGGCACCTGTTTTTGGATGGTTTTCAGATTGGTTAGGCAAAAGACGTG
>JBAWWQ010000154.1:0-4290 GCA_037146655.1 Chlamydiota bacterium
AATGGGTAGCAAATAAGGTTTTTGCTTTTTTTTCAGGGTGGGTTAACAGGTATTTTGCTACAGACCACGCGATAGAGATCCCGTCATAGGTGCTTGTTCCTCTTCCAATTTCATCTAAAATTACAAGAGAATTTTTAGTTGCATGACGTAAGATGTTAGCTGTTTCTGTCATCTCTACCATGAAGGTAGATTGACCTCTGGCTAAGTCATCACTTGCCCCTATTCTAGAAAAGACTTTATCTAAAATGCCAATATGGGCAGAAGATGCAGGTACAAAGGAACCTATTTGTGCCATAATGCAAATAAGAGCAACTTGTCTAATGTAGGTAGATTTCCCTGCCATATTAGGCCCTGTAATAATAAATAGTTGATCAGTTTCTTCTTGCATATGAGGGTCATTAGGAATGAAAGAAGAAGCTTGTAGACAGGCTTCAATAACAGGATGTCTACCATCTTTTATTTTTAGAATAGAGCTATTATCTAGGTAGGGTTTTGTGTAGTTTTTTTTCTTAGCCATCTGGCTTAAGGAAAGAAGGCAGTCTAAATGTGCAATCCCCTTGGCAAGGGTGATCACTTGATTTAAGAAAGAAGAAACATAGACTTTGAGTTCTTGATAGAGAGTTTGTTCTATTTTGAAAATGGTTTCTTCTGCGTTAAGGATTTTATTTTCATATTCACGTAGCTCGTCTGTAATGAAACGCTCTGTATTAATCAGTGTTTGCCTTTTATGAAAGCACTCGGGGACTTTAGAGGCTTGAGCTCGACTTAGTTCAATAAAATAACCAAAAGCTTTATTGTACCCTACTTTAAGGGTTTTCATCCCAGTTTCTTCTTTGAGTTTTTCTTGGTACTTTATTAAAAATTGCTGGGAATCTGTTTTTAAGGTTTTAAGTTCATCAAGCTCTTGATTAACATCAGGTTTAATTAAGGATCCTTCTTGGATTTTAAGAGGGGGATCTTCTACTAAAGTCACTTCAATAGCATGAGTAAGAGCTGTAAGATCGCAAAATAAATTGTAGATATAGTCAAATAAAGGATGTTTTAAATCTTTTAAATAAGTCATTAATTTAGGAATGGGTTTTAAAGAAACCTTTAGCGCAATAAAATCACGGGGATTGCTATGATTTGTACTAATGCGGAGCATGAGTCTTTCTAAGTCTTTGATTTCTTTAAGAAGATTTTGTAAATGAGGAAAACAAGAGGAGTTTAACAGCTCTTCTGTGGCATCTAATCTAGCATCAATAGCTTCCTTTGATAACAGGGGATAGTTTATCCATTCTTTGAGTAAACGGGCTCCCATGGGAGTTAAGGTGTGATCTAAAAGAGCATGAAGTGTTGGGCTCTCATTTTTTGTATTTTCTGAAGAAAAGATATCTAAATGTTTTTGTGTAATTTGATCGACCAGCATGTAGTTACCAAGATGGTAGGTTTCTATCGACGTAATGGCTGCAATAGAAAGGCTTAAATCTTCTTGGATATGAGAAAGTAGAGCCGATGCAGCGCTAATGGCGGCATGTCTTCCTTTGAGCCCAAAACCATCCAAATTATGCACATGGAAATGATTTGTTAAAAATCCATAACAGTGTTTTGCATCAAAATGCCAATCGGGCTTGATGGTCATTTTTATCTTATACTGGTTTTGAAGTATTTGAAGAAATTCAGGATGATGTTTAGCAAATTTGTCGGATAGTAGCAATTCTGTTGGGTCTAAACGGAAGATTTCTTCTTGCAGCTGATGTAGAGATTCTATATCTAACGTTTTAAAGCTCGCTGTTGTAATATCGATAAGTGCCAAACTAAAATGACTATTGAGCTGGCAGATGCAAGCAAAGAAATTATGGTCTTTATCAGAGAGTAAAGCGCTATTATAAACAGCCCCTGGGGATAGCAGTCTTACGATTTCTCGTTTAACAAGCCCTTTTACATCTTTTGGATCTTCTATTTGCTCTGCAATTGCTATTAAATGGCCTTTTTCTAGGAGTTTTTCTAAGTAATTGTCTAAGGTATGAGCAGGTATCCCACTCATGGGGATATCACCACGTTTAGTCAAAGTCAGGTTAAGGCAGTTTGCTAAAATAGAGGCGTCTTCATGAAAAGCTTCATAAAAATCTCCAAGACGAAAAAGTAAAATGGCATCTTTAGCTTTTGCTTTACAAGTATGCCACTGCTGCATCATTGGGGTGATTTTTGTTTCCATATAAGTCCCTGGAGTTTACGTAAAAGCAATTGTATAAAAGAAAGTTTTTTCAAGGAAGGATTGATTGCGTTATCTTTTTGTTTAATAAGATCAAGCGCTTCTTGAGCCTCTTCTATTCCTTTAGATATTTGCAGAATAACACCGCTACACCAACGTTGAGATTCTTCAATATCATGTTGCATTTGTTTAAGTTGAGCTAAGATTTCTTGAGGTGTTTTAGAGATTTTACCAAAGTGACGCAAAGGTGGAGATTGGGTTTGCATTTTATAAGTATCAATCATCTGTCTAAGCTCAAAAATATCAATCAAAAGTGGTAGAAAGAGCTTTTTAAACTCTTCTCTTAACCCGCATTGAGCATTTGAAGGGATGATTTTTTTAGGAGCATCTTGTGCCTTATCATGTGAAGGCTTTAGATGGTCTCCAAAAGGTGAGCTATGTAATTGACTATAAATTTTTTTGTTTTTTATAGCTGTATCTAAAGGCTTTTGCATAGATTAAAATCGCAGTTAATATAGTGAGAGGTCCTTACTAAAATTATAGGATTTTTGGATTTAATAAAAGCTTTTTACGAATTTACCCTTCTATTTAATGTTATGTTTTATTTTTAAATTAAAAAATAAATTGATAGTCAAGTTTACTTCTCCTATCCCATAGAATAAGTAGAAAAATAGAGCTTTTTTGTTGTTAAAATTAAAAAAATAATAATAATTAATTTAAAAATAAAAAAACTTGAATAAAATAATTTTAATTAATGAATGTTATTAACAATAAACATATAATTAAATATTATTAATAATAGTTAATTTAGTAAAAAAAATGGAGTTTTTATGGTTAATTCAATACCAGATACATGTGCAGCGAGATCTGCTGTTGAAGGTCTATATACTTGTCCTGTTACCTCTCAGCCTTCTCAAGGGACGGGTCGTAATTCTTTTACACGGCTAAAAGATACACCCTATGTGTTTTCTCAGTTCATTGTTAACACTCAGGTGCCTGCTCTAAAGGATCGTAGTTCTTTTCCAAACAATGGCACTTGTGATGCAGCTCCTACTTTAGCTAGTCTTAATCGTGCCCAAGAGCGTGTTTCCTATCAGCAAGATCCAGCTAATTTGTCCAGCTATTTACAGCCTATGATTGATGATTCCGATGAACAATATTTGGCTGATTTTCATAAAAAAACTATGAAGGCAACTGCTGATTGGCTATCAGATCATCCTGGTCCTTCTGTTGTGAAGGATCGGGGTATTACGCAGACTGATGATTCCTATCAGAAAGTTGTATCCAATTCTTGGAATAAGATAACTAGTTGTTTTGAGTCTTTTAAAACCAGTTTATTTAGTAAAGCACCAGCCTCTTTGTCAGTCTTTGCTAATCAGGGAGTTTCATTACTTATGCAGTATCCTTTGATAGCAGGAGTCTCTTTAATAGGGTTGGGATGCTTTGCGGTTAAGACATACTCTGATAAGGTTGCTTCAGAGAGGCAAGTTGCTTTAGTCAAAGTAAAAGATCTAAAAAAACAAAATGAGTTTTACAAGGCGGTTTTGAGATTAATTGACCCAAATTTTAGCGCTGATAAGACAAAGTCATCTGATGACTTGACAATTGATGGATTGAAAAAGCAAAACAGGTCTTTAAAAAAACAGTTAAAAAAACTAGGAATAAGCAATAAAGATATGAAACAATTAAGAGTTGCTTTTTTAAATAACACATTAAAGACACAATTGCTAATAAAAAAAGAAAGAGGTTAAAAGCCTCTTTCTCTAGTTCAAAGACTCTTTTTTAGATAGATGAGATTCCCAAAGCTATTAGCAGCTTGGGTAAGTTGAGTAGCTAAAGGTATTGGGAAATATATAGAATAAGCTTTTCCTGATACTGCACTAGATCCATCTGGGTTTTTAAGTTCTATAGCATTTTGTGCATTACCAGCCAGATCGCTTATCCAAAGGCAGGGGTAAGTGCTTCCTCCATGATGGTCCTCGCCCACAATATAAAGTTTATCTACATAGGCGGTAATACCATAAGCATTCCCGTTTGAGGAACTAGATCCATCTGGGTTTTTAAGTTCTATAGCATTTTGTGCATTACCAGCCAGA
>JBAWWQ010000155.1:0-4286 GCA_037146655.1 Chlamydiota bacterium
GGAAGGATGAACTCAGCTGGCAGTTTCTGCAAGCTATCGGCAGCATGAGCAACCCAAACCTGAGACAAAAACGATGGAAACATTCACGACCTGGCAGAGTTGCTATGTGGGAGGACCCTTTCGTTGATACGTTTGGAGCTGAATGGAAGGATAATATCAAGTCTGGATTATGTACAACCAACATTTACAAAATACTGCGGGAAAATTTTGTGGAAAATTGTTTAATATAAGGCATTTTTAATTTATGACGTAGCAGGTACATAGCTAGCTGCCTTGGGAAGACAACATCTTTTGTTTGACTTTTTCCAAGTAGATCTTCAAGGTTTTTTTCAAAAATTTCAGAGACAGCATGTAAAATTTTATCAGAGGACAGTTTTTTGTTAGGTAATTTTTCTATAAGAGAGTTTGTGATTTGTCTAACATCTTGAATCGTTATAGTCTGCCTATGGAGATGTTCTTTATAAGAAAGAAGTTCTATAGCTTGAGATAGGTATTTAGGGTGATCAAAGGTTGATAAAAGATATTCTGAAATTTCTCTAGATAGGGAGAGGTTAAAAGATTTCATTTTTTTGAGAAGTAATAAGGGTAGTTCAGCTTTTGATAGAAGGGCAAAGTTAAGTGTAATTCCCCACTCAAATCGGCTTATAAGTCTAGGTTCTATCTTTTGAAGCTTTTTAGGAGCTAGGTTGCTCCCTAGTATAATTTGTTTTCCAGCACTATGGTAAGTGTTAAAGGTATGAAAAAACTCTTCTTGTGTAGCTGTTTTATTAGAAAAGTGTTCGATGTTATCTACAATAAGCATATCTGCTAGACGATAGGTCTCACGAAAAGCTGCCATAAGCCCCTGTCTCATTGCTTTAATCATATGATCTGTAAATGTTTCTGCTTTAACATAGAGCACATTGATTTTTTGCTTTTGTAAAGCAAGAGTGGTTGCAGATAAAAGGTGGGTTTTTCCACAGCCTTCATCTCCAAAAATCACGATTGGATTATAAGTGTCTTGAGAATGGTCGGAGTTCTCCTTTGAAAAGGATCCTGTTGAAGGGTCAAAACCTACAAGCTCTGAAAGTATTTGAAAGGAGAAGGTGTTGCTTGCAGAAGGGATAAAATTTTCGTATGAAAATGCTGGGTCAATAGAGTCATGTAAAAATTGTACAGAAGAGGGTGTTGAGGGCTTTTGATTGACGCAAGTTGATGGTTCATTAAGGTGGATTTTAATCGGCCGCATAGAGTGATTAAGCAGCCGTTTATTGGCAAGGTGAGAGATGTGCTCTTTAAACCAAAGCATCTGAAAAGAATCTTGAGGCTCAAGATAGAGGTTACATGCGTCAAAACGCACAACTTTAATGGGGCGCAACCACTTATTAACTGTGTCTTTGCCTAATTCTTTTTCTAGATTTTCTAGAAATTGAAACCATATTTGCATAAGACAAGTCTACCTTCCTTAAGTTAACAACAAGTCATTCTAGACGGAAGAAGATTCTTATACAAGTAAGTATCTCAGCTTTTCTTTAAATTTTTTACAGGGGATAACTTAAGCCTAGAGGTTATAAGCCACTGCTGTAGAATTCCTAAACCTGTTGAAGAAATCCAATAAATATTAAGTCCAGATGGGCAGTTATAGAAAAACAGAATAAATATTATGGTCATAATGTTACCCATATTTTTTCCAGGACCTGCATCAACCTCTGCAGTTTTATTTTTCTGTGCCATGTACTTTTGTTGTAGGAACGTTAGACCGCCCAAAATAAAAGGGAGTAGATGAAATTGTGTTCCAATAAACACGATAGGGTAGCTCCATGAGAAAAGGACATCAGGAGCTGTTAAGTTATCAATCCAACCAGGGATAAAGCAGCTGCCTCTTAATGGAAAAGTAGATTTAAGAAGATCAAACATTCCAAGAAGAAATGGCATTTGTATAATCATAGGTAAAAAGCTAGAAAAAGGACTCACGCCTCTATCTTTGTACAGCTGCATGAGTTCGATATTATACCTTTTAGGGTCTTTGCTGAAGCGAGTTTTTAAAGCAGCAGCTTCAGGAGCGATTATTTGCATGCGAGTCATAGACCGCATAGACCAGTTAGTAAGTGGGTATAGTATGATTTTTAGTACAATAGTTAATAAGATGATGCAAAATCCCCATGAATGCGTAAAGCTATAGAAGAATTTCATGATGGTAAAAAGAAATTTCGCAAAAGGTTCTGAAATAAAGGCGAACCAACCATGAAAGCTTTGTGCCCCTAAGAAATTAGGGTTATCATTCATTTGAGCATCTTGAAATGCTTGATCTACTTTAGCTAAAATACCATGATCAAAAGGGCCCGCAAATACTCGAAAACTCATTGTTTTAGAGGTCGGTTTTAAAGGAATTGAGATCAGATAGCCAGGATACTTACTTGCTGGATAAAGATTATGCTGAGAGTCAATCACAGAGAGTCTTGTAGGATCTTTTACGCCAGGTATAGAGGTAACTTCGAAACTTGGTAATTTATCTGTGATAGCATTAATGATCACTCCAAAAAAACCATTAGAATTATCTACCCATTCGATATGAGATCCTTTAATAGAGGAGGTTGTTTTAGGAAGTTTTAGTTTGTCGACAAATTTCTTCTGATTACGTTCGTAATAGTATTTAATATCAGGCGCTGGTGACCCTGAGATCATTTCTACTTCAGGAATCCCTGATGTGAGCATAAGTCCTCTTGCATCACCTTCTATTTGAATATCTAACACAAGTGCATAAGGAACTGCTTGGCTCGCTTCTTCGGCAAAGCGGTAAGTTTTTGTGATCTTTCTATGGTTTTGAGTGAGTTCAAAAACTATTTTATTTTTCTCTAAACGTTTCACTCGATAGAGGGCATTATCTAACTCTTCTTCTGCATCAGAAAGTATATTTAATCCGTAGTATTTAGGGGGGAGTTGAAATGTTGTTTTCCCTTGTGGTGATAAGATAGAGCGTCTTAAAAGTGGAGAGTAGCCCCCAGTTATAGGTTGCTTAGGTGATGGAGACCCTGCTGTGAAATAGGGATGCAGTGGAAATGATGCATTTGTGCTATATTTATTTTGTAAAATTGTATCAATTTCGATAGGTAAAACTATGCTATTTTGATTAGTAGGTGTTTTAAAAGGAAGGTTGATTTCAGCAATAGCTCCTCCGATATTTGAGAAGACGATTTGTTGATAGTCGTTTTCAATGACATAAAATTTTTCTTCTTCTAAAACAGCTTTTGTAGCGGTGGGTATTTGTTCGGTAGGTGATGTAGCTTGCGAAATTTGTTCAGAAGGTTTTTTTACTTGAGTGTCTTGATCGAAATAGCGATGAATGAAAAAAATACTAGTTGTAAAAAGAATAAGTAAAATGAAACTTCTTCTATCCATAGAATGCGACCTGAATTGTAAAATAGGGTTTAACGATACGACATTTAGTAACTTCTTTAAATGGTAGCAGAATAATCCAATAAGACAAAGATAAAATCTTTAAAGGTTTGAACAAACTGGCTATGCAGTTTGTTCAATTTGGAGAATCGAATCTTTGAAGTCTTGAAGGTCTCAAGGAATTAGTTAAATAAGGTCTGTATAAAATTGCGACGGGGTTCTTGATAATGGAAAAAATTATCAGCATGACGCCATTTTGCATCAGATTTATAAAGAATATGAGAAACGTTTGTATTAACCTTTTTCGCTAAAGCTACATAGCGTGCATAGGCTGATTCATCAATATGTTCATCTTTTTCAACCTGAACAATGATGATTTTTCCTCCACTTTTTTTTGTGTAAAGAGGTAGGTTTTCCCATAATTTTGCGGCACCAAATTGACATGAAGGTGGTTTGTCTTGCATGTGTTTTGGTAAATCATTAGAACCTAAAGAGCCTTTGACAAAGGGAGCCCAAAAAGGAGAGATAGGTTTGACAAAATCATTAAGGTCGGGAAAGCTTTGTTCAGCAAAAAAATTAACGCCTTGGTTGTGTAATCGGCTTTTTAAGTAAGCTGCTATTGGAGCTCCGCCACAACTTCCACCCACCCACAGGTTTTCAGCTGCATAGTTGTTTGCAATTTTTGCGTAAGCAGCTTCAATTTCTAAGTAGAACGACTCTTCTGAAGGAGGTCTTCCTTGGTTTTTCCAAGTATTGCCATTGTCAAAAAAACAGAGATCTTGTTTCATTCCGATATAGAAATTAGCTCTTTTCCAATCACTTATAAAAGAAGAACTGGTGGAGTGGGCGTAAAGAAAACATTTTTTGGGTGCATCTACAGGAATTACATCACTGCAGTCACAGGTTATAAG
>JBAWWQ010000156.1:0-4236 GCA_037146655.1 Chlamydiota bacterium
AGAGTTACCAACGCCTTATCTATGGCTCTTTTTAAACATCCTAAAAACCACTCGATCCAAAAAGTGATATCTAATCCCCCTTTTTGAGTTTTTTCTAAAAAATCATAATAGTTTTTTCTCTCTGATTGAATCTGAGAAGATAAACTATAAAATCGCTTAGAACTTTTTTCTCTACGAGCCAGCACCATATCTACAATAGCGCGCCCAATACGACCATTTCCATCATCAAAAGGATGTATTGTAATAAACCATAAATGAGCAATCGCTGCTTTTACAAGTAAGTCCACCGTGCTAGGTTCATTAAACCAATTTAAAAAAAGCTCCATTTCATGATCTACTGTTTTAGCAAGTGGAGCTTCAAAATGAATGGTTTCCTTACCCACTTGACAAGAAATAACTTCAACAGGGCCTTTCCTCCATGCTCCTACTGTAATCTTCATAAAATTACTATGTCCATCAGGGAATAAAGATGCATGCCACTTAAACAACCTCTCTTGCGTAAGTGGTTCATTAAACTTTTGTGTTGCATCCAGCATCATCTCAACCACTCCCTCTATATTTCTATCAACACTTGTTACAATTGGATCTTCCATTCCAAGACGCCGAGCAACAGAAGATCTCACTAAAGCTCGATCTAAAAGCTCACCCTCAATTTGACTTGACTTAACTACATCCTCTGTTAAGGTCTGGACAATAACATCCTCTCGTAAGTGAAATCCTATCGCTTCCATACCCCCCACTAAACGACCTTGCTCATGATACACCTCCATAAGCAAGTCTAAAAATCGTTTTTGATCCCATAAAAATTTCGGCCAATCTTTAAGTTTATAGATATACACACTCTCACCTCTTTGGATGCTGCTTCTTTTTCTTAAAGATACCATTTAATCTCCGCATAGTCAACTATAATATCCGCAATAAATGCGGATATTGCAAGCTTTTATTCTCCGCAAAATCTCTATTTTTTCAAAAAAACCCATATTTAACCGTTGAAAATAAATAATTTAAGAAAAGCCAAGGGAACTTTTGAGGCTGTTAATAGAAAATTGAAAGTTGGTATTTTTAACCTCAAAAATGAGTATTTATCCAAGTTACACTCTCTTTCCAAAGGCTTGAATGCTTTTGAGGAAATTGCTCAGCAGTTTCTATTAGATAGTCTATTTGCGAGCAATCATCGATAGCTACTGGGTGATCAAAGACTGTATTCATTCTGTGATAAGCTGTTTTTAGTATCTGCTCACACTGCTCATGAACAGCTTCTACCGTACCATCTGTCATCATAGAGAAAAGAGGATAGTCCTTTCCTAGCCACTCTTTAACTCCCCAAAACCCTCTATCCTTTATAAAGTAGGGGGATATTCCAGTACCTAGAGAAAGTAGCTGAACCTCTTTCGTATCAATTGTAGAATTTTGCTCCAAAACCTTGCAAAGACCTATCATGCTAGGATTGGCTGCAAAAACTCCTCCATCCACATATCCTTCATAGGATGGAAAATATAAAGGTGCAGCCCCAGATGCTAAGGCCACATCAATGACGTGATGATTCTTTGCTTCACCTAAATCAAAATTATGAAAACAGTGGTGTGTCCAACGATTTAGCTTACTATCATGTAAATTAAATGCTGGTATAATGACCTTCTGCTTTAATTCTGCAAGTGTTGGATGAGTTGGAAAAACATACTGCATCATCATCGATTTTAAAAGGGCACTATCGTATTTAGGGACATTAGAAAAAACTTCATCATAACTTGCATTAGGAGTAAAAATCATATGAGCAAATTCTTTATATAAAGTCGTAAGTTGCTCTCCAGAGAGCCCTGCAGCTAACCCTAAAGCAATCAAAGCACCTGTAGATGTTCCTACAAATACATCGACTTTTTTTAAAAAATCACTTTCTTTAGCTAGCATGGTTAATAACTTAGCTGTAAAAACACCCCGTATACCGCCACCATCAACACTCATAATTCTATACATATATCCACCTTTTTTCTAACTTCTACCTTAGAAAAAGTTAAATCTCATTAAAAAAAATCCTTTTTTGTTTAAGATAGGAAAAACACCATTTAACCCCCATTTAAAAAGAATGTCTATAGCACCTTATGGATCTTGGATATCCCCCATTACATCAGATATTGCCTCCTCCAACTCTTTAAGATTTGGAGCAATAGATATCGATCAAGATTTTTTTTATTATATAGAAACAAGACCATCGGAAAAGGGTCGCTCCGTTTTAATGAAAGGCTCTCTAGATGGCGTTTTAGAAGAGGTTCTTCCTCAAGAATTCAACGTCCGATCTAATGTTCATGTATACGGAGGTAAATGCTTTTCTGTAGTAGAGGGTACTATTTACTTTAGCAACTATTCAGACGGGGCTATTTACAAAAAAACTGTAGATGGTCCAATTACTAAGATTACGAAGGGAACTAACTTCTCCTTTATTGATTTTTCTATAGGTAAAAAATACCTCTATGCCGTTGCTGAAGAACATTTAGAAAATCAAGTGAATAACATGCTCATAAGGCTCCACCTTACCACGTATAAAATGGATGTGATCGCTTCAGGTTATGATTTTTATGCTTCACCGCGTCTTAGCAAAAATGAATCGACCCTTGCTTGGCTTTGTTGGAACCATCCCAATATGCCATGGGACAGCTCTGAACTATGGACAGCAGCAACTAGTCCTGAAGGATTCATTTCACCTAAGTGTATTGCAGGAGGGCCCTCAGAATCTATCACTCATCCCGTATGGTCTCAAGATAGTCTCTATTTTACATCAGACAAGTCAGGTTTTTGGAACCTTTATTGTTATCACGATCATACAATTGAAGCTATCTACCCATCTTCTTCTGATTTTGGTGCAGCACACTGGATTTTTGCAAGCGAGCGATACGCCCTTACAAAAGATGGATTAATAGCCGCTATATCTACAAAAAGTGCCATAGACCATCTCTACCTAATCAATCCAAAAACCAAAACCGCTAAATGTATTGAGCTCCCTTTTACTACCTTATCTGATCTTTATGTTCTTAATGATACTCTTATTATGAGTGCAGCATCACCTAGTTTTCCTACATCTGTTATAGCTGTAGATATTGATACAGGTAGCTATACACTTTTAAAAAGCTCTCAATCTTTTTCTTTAGACAAACAATATATTTCATTACCTCAAACCATTGCGTTTCCTACAGAAAATGCTACAACTAGTTATGGGTTTTACTATCCCCCAACAAATCCTGACTATAAACACCTGCCTCAAGAACTGCCACCGCTTATCCTGCGCTGTCATGGAGGCCCTACAACACACGTTTCACCCAAATTCAATCTAGATACCCTCTTTTTTACATCACGAGGTTTTGCTGTATTTGAAATCAATTACGGAGGAAGTACAGGTTATGGAAAAGATTATAGAAATCGTCTTCACCACAGCTGGGGTATCGTAGATCGACAAGACTGCATTGATGCAGTGAAGTATCTTTGCGATCATAAACTTGCTGATAAAAATCGCTTAGCAATTAAAGGTGGTAGCGCTGGTGGTTACACTGCTTTATGTGCTTTAACATTTGATAAAGTATTTCAAGGTGCAGTTTCTTATTATGGAGTATGCGACCTAGAGGATCTTATACAAGATTCTCATAAAATGGAAAAACATTACTTAGATAGTTTAATCGGTCCTTATCCTCAAACGCTAAACCTTTATAGAAACCGATCTCCTATTCATTTTACACATCAAATCACCGCGCCCATCCTACTATTTCAAGGTGATCAAGATCCAGTCGTTCCTCCTTCTCAATCTAAAAAGATTTATGAATCTCTTCTAAAACAGCATATACCTGTCACCTATATCCTCTTTGAAAAAGAAGGTCATGGTTTTAAAATGGGCTCCACAATGAAACAGTGTCTGGAAATAGAACTTAAATTCTATCAAACATTATTTGCTATATAAATGATTAAAATTATTATATGAACTTCTAGTTTTAGGAGACTATTTTAATAAAGCACGGTCGCCTAAAAACTGGACAGCCAACTGATTTTGTCGAACAGCAGCTCGTACTATATGCTCATTATTTTGAAATTCAGGTATTAATTCTCTAAGTCTCATTCCATCAATGTCGACTTCTAAAAATGCATTTGCAAAATCTTTTTGAGATTCCCCCACAAAATGAAAAGCTTCTGAATTCCGCAAAAGCGCTATACCCACTAGCTCTCTATCATTTCTAAGTCTCCCGCTTGCATACT
>JBAWWQ010000157.1:0-4216 GCA_037146655.1 Chlamydiota bacterium
CCGATGATTAAGAAATTTAAGTTGTGCATTATCACTTCTCTTCTACTGTTAAGTATCAAAAACATCTTCTCATTTTAGACAAGCTGGGGATTTAGCTCAGTTGGTAGAGCGTCTGATTTGCATTCAGAAGGTGAGGAGTTCGACTCTCCTAATCTCCAAATTTTTATTAAAATTTCCTGCGGTTATAGCTCAGTTGGTTAGAGCGCAACACTGATAATGTTGAGGTCCCAAGTTCAAGTCTTGGTAACCGCACCATTAAGACTTTTTAAATCTATTTAAAATAGTTTATTTACACTTATTAGCTATTAAAAATACTTAATTGCCTTCTTTTCTGGTTTTTTATTGAAAAATAGAAGCTGAAGATATAACCTTGTTTAATTGTATTTTAATTGTTTAGGGGTTTTGAATGTCTGTTAGTGAATTAAGTATAAAAAGCGATAGAATAGAATCTACAATTTTTGAGGATTACAGAACTGACTTGAATAAACCCATTCGTCTTATCGACCATTTTATATTAAACAGCACTTCTATGGTGATGTTGTTTTGTGGTGTATCCTTGCACAGAAGTTCTGTTTTAGCTGCGGTTGTATCCCTGATTGTGGGTGTAGCGCTTTTTATTTTTTCTTGTGATAGATATTCTAATGCAATATTAAAAGCACATTCTGACAAGTATATGGTTGATAAAGAGCTGTTGGAGTCTATACGTAGTATCCTCAATTCTTTAAAAGAGCAATCTTATACACCGACCTTTTCGACATTAAGTAAATGATTTATTTAAAAATTTTATTATATTTTTTTAGAGGTCTTAATGTCTATTCGTGATTTAATTATATAAAAAAATATATAAATAAATCCTTCAATATCAATATTCAAAAGATTTTAACTAATTATATGATTATAGAACAATTTTTATTGTTGTATGAAATCTCGTTTCTCTTTAAACTGTCTTTAGTTTTTTTTTAAATTAAGGGTGTATAATGTCAGTTACTATATTAGATCAAGATATCTATAATGATAGAAGTCAACCATCTGTTTTTCAAACAGCTACCCCCTATGCTATAGGTTCTTTAGCATTAGCGGGTGGTGGAATTGCTTTAGCCACATCTTATGCAGCTACTTCGACAGCTTTAGCTATATCAGGGGTTGCACTTGCTTTGTTTGGTGCTATGGGCTTTTTTGTAACAGTTGCAACAGCTGTTCAAGTCAGAAATAGTCGTGAATTTAATGCTGTAATTGGCAAGGCTTTTACATTAGCCGGAGCAGCCGTTGTGACTGAAATGATTTCTGTAGTAGCAGAGAGAGTGCTTTTACATCTTGTCGATAAGATGCTTAATAGACGTTAGATTACACTAAACATTAAGCAATTTTTAAAGATATATACTTGATGTAGTTAGATTTAACCGGTAAGACTTATGAAAGAGGTTAATTTTAGGTGTTTTGGGCAGATCTACTAACGTCATGAGATTGACGTAAACGACGCGCTAAAGCTGCCGATAAGGTTTCAACAGCAGGATTTTCTTCTATTACATGAACAAGTTGATGATAGAGTTTGCTATATTCATAAGCAGCTCCTCCGACAACTTCGCCATTATTTATAGTAGCCCATGCATAGTTTTGGACGGCTTTATCTCTAAGGGTTGTCATGAGGGTGTTTTTTTCTATATCCGTAAGGCTATTGTATTCTTTATAAGCATAAGCGATAGCTGCGCGTAAATCTTGTTGATCAAAACAATCTTGATAGCAAACGGCATTAGCTCCGCTTTTAAAATCTAAAGAAATTTTAGTGATTTCAGGAGAGTGAAGGGGGATACAGCTGTCTTTGAGACCTTGAATATAAGGTGCTATTGTAAAAGCTCCAGTGCACTGAGTTTCCATGGGGACAAGCCCGCAAGCTTCTAAGAAAGAAGGCACAAGAGCCATTGAAGCAGCTTGACGTAGAAGTAATCCTTTTTTTACTTTACAATTAGGGAAAGTATCTGTTTGATCTTTGCGATCTAAATATACTCTTAGAATGGTTTTGTATTCTTTTGTTTCTGAAAGTTGTTTTAATGTTTGTATGATAGCAAGGGATTCTTTATCTTCGGTAGGGGTACCCATAATCACCATTTGACCGTTTTGAGCGCGTACTTCTTCTAAGGCAGTCATGAGCATTTTGATGCCTTTTTCATATGAAAATCTTCCAATAAACAAAAGAAGGGGTTTTTTCGCATCAGCAATCAGATCAGCCTCAAAAAGAGTTTGTTTTACCCTATTTTGTGTAGAGAAAAATTCTCCTCCTTGTACTGAGTAGGTTTCATATGAATCAGAATCGGTTACATCAAATAAATGGGGATTAATTCCATTTGTGATTCCTTTAATTTTAAGGGGACCTCCGCTAGCAGCGTTTAAGCCACAATTTAGTTTTTGGTTAGGACTCAAGATGTCTTTGACAATTCCTTTAGAAACAAAAATATTAGAGTGGGAAAGACTTAGGCCGCATGTTGTTAGGTTTATAGTCTCTGGTAAACAAGTTGTATCAACACCTATTTTCCGTAAATTTTCAGAAGACAAGATCCCTTGTTCATGATGGGACAGCATATGAGTAACAAATACTCTTGCAATGGAAGGTAGTCCACATTCTTGCCTCATTTGATCGAGACGTTGATCCATTAAATAAAAAGATAAAGACATCTGTGGGCCTTCAACTTCTAGGATATCGACAGATTTAACTCCACTTTTACCACAATAGGTGGAAGCTGCTACAGCTGCTGCTGAGGCTAGATAAGCGCTTCTATCCTCTACAGGAGAATATGGGAATACGCTATAAACATTTTTAGAATGAACGACGTCAAATATTCCGGCAAATTTTTGATCGGGTTGAATAAAATATTCACCTGTCACACTATTTTTGTAAATAGAGCTCGTAACGATTTGGCTACAGAATTCGTGTTGAATAGTACCTTTGAATTTAAGATCCACAAGCATTTTATGATGAGTAAAAAAAGGATGAATACTATGAACAGTCTCTAGATCCATTGCTTTATGTGCTTGATAGGCATTTATCAGTACAGACGCAATTCCCCCAATAGGATCTTGAGAGTTTTCGAAGGCTATTTTCCATATCTTTACTTTGCGTTGCGAGGACACACCAGGATTTGATGTAACAGTTTGCCGTACAATTTGGGCGTCTTTTATTTTTGAAAAAACTTTTCCACTTACTGTTTGAGTTGACTCTAAAGCATGACTGCCTTCTAAAAACAGCGAGAATTGATCTGCTTTCTTTTTAGTATCATCATTTAGAAGAAGCTTGGAAATATGAGCTGTTATATCTGAAGTGATTTCTCTGAAGATATTCACGTTTGATGTTTGCGCGTGGTTTTGGAAAGAATTAAAGATGGTAAATAATAACGCTAAGTCCCGCTCATTTAAGTGCAAAAATCCAAATTTTGACTCACATTTAAGGGTGTTATCTTCTTCGATTTTAATGTGGCATGCATGTAAAATTTGCCATTTCACTTCTGTTGGAAAGTTTGGATTATCTTTTAAATGAAAATGTTCATCAGCAAAACGAACTAATTCTGAGCTGGGATATAGCTCTGGGTGTAATCGAACATGTTCAAGTTTTTTTTCTATAAGAAGGACAGATTCAGCGCGTGTATCATTAGATGTTAGAGAGTGAAAAATTGGATGGAAGGATGAGGGGTCTAAGGTTTTTTCTATCATGCTAATAGCTGAAGCCAGTTCAGGGGCTTGTTGCATTTTCAAAAATTCTAAAGCTTCATTTGCTTTAGTAGTATCATGAATACAAAGCCTGAGAATCTGATCCCGTATATCGAAGGTCATAGCTTTAAAGACCGTTGCTTTTAGAGCTAGATTTTCTGTATTTCGGGTTTGGAAAGAATTGATAATGGTAAATAGTAAAGCTAGATCTTTGCCATTTAGATGAAGAAAACAAAATTCCGGTCCATAATTTAAAGTACCATCATCATTAGTGTCAGCCTGACATGCGTGGAGGATTTGCCATTGTACTTCAATTGGGAAGTTTGAATTATCTTTTAAATTAAAATGATCGTCAGCAAAAAAAAGTAATTCCGGGGTAGCATAAAGCTTTGGGTGTAGTCGGACGTCGTTGATTTTTTCAAGGATAGAATTAGAAGGTGCATCTGATGATCTCGAAGTAGGAAAACTGAAGGTTTCTACTTTAGAAGAGTCTATGGCTATAGACATATTTACACCT
>JBAWWQ010000158.1:0-4201 GCA_037146655.1 Chlamydiota bacterium
AATTTGGGCTGCGACGTCTGACAGAATGTCTCCATAGAGGTTTGGTAGGACAAGGACGTCAAAAGCTTCTGGTGTGTCGGCGAGTTTTGCAGCTCCAATATCTACAATCCAGTGTTCATTTTCTATTTGAGGATATTCTTTTGCGATAGATTCATACATTTTATGAAATTCACCATCTGTAAATTTCATGATATTGTCTTTTGTAAAACATGAAACCTTTTTTCGGCCATTTTTAATGGCATACTCAAAAGCAAATCTCAGAATCTTTTCAGTTCCAGGTCTAGAAATTAACTTTAAAGATTGAAACATATCAGGGGTTTGTCTGTACTCTATCCCTGTATAAAGATCTTCTTCGTTTTCTCGCACGATGATGACATTCATTTTAGGGTGTTTTGTTTGAATAAAAGGAGAATAAGCACATGAAGGACGGATATTTGCATAAAGTCCAAGTGTTGTACGAATTGTTACATTTAAGCTTTTAAATCCCCCCCCTTGAGGTGTTGTAATAGGAGCTTTTAGAAAAGCTTCAGTATGACGCAGAGTGTCCCAAACTGAAGGTTCTAGACCAGTTAGACATCCTTTCAGGTAGACTTTTTCCCCTATTTCGACTTCGTGAAATTCAAGGTTTGCACCACTTTCTTGTAAAATATGCAGAGTTGCTTGCATAATTTCTGGTCCAATCCCATCTCCTTTTGCAATAGCGATAGGCGATTTTTTAGATGTCATCGTATAACTCCTATAGAAAGTGTTCTCTTAAACACTTGTGTTCTATATGATTTGTTTCAAGATCGCAAGATAAAAGTGGATAAGATTGTTCATGTTACAAACTTTATTAGTTAAACAGCAAACCTCGTTAAATTTTTTTTTCCAAAATCTTGATCAACATCAGTCAGAAAAGATTTTACAAGTTATGTTTAACTGTGCAGGATCTCTGATTTTTTCAGGGGTTGGCAAAAGTGGAATGATCGCTGAAAAAATTGCTGCTACATTTTCTTCGATAGGGGTTCGATCTTTTTATGTCTCTCCTATAGATCTTCTTCATGGAGAGCTTGGAAGAGTTGATCCAAATGATGTATTTATTTGTTTAAGCAAAAGTGGAGAGACAAAAGAGCTTCTTTCATTAATTCCGTATCTGAAACAAAAATCTGTAAAAATTTTGGCTTGGATTTCACAAGATGGCTCCTCCTTGGAAAAGATGGCAGATCTGTCTATTTTACTTCCTGTAGATAGAGAGCTATGTCCATTTAATTTAGCCCCCACAATTTCTGCAGAGGTCCAGTTGATTTTTGGAGACCTGTTGGCAGTTGCTTTTATGCATAAAAAAGAGATGAGTTTACAAGATTACGCAAAAAATCATCCGGCTGGAAGTATTGGAAAAATAGGTAATTATAGTGTTGCAGATGTAATGCTTAAAGACGGGGATTTGCCTATTTGTTATTTGCAAGACAAATTAAAAGATGTTCTTGTGGAACTCTCTAATAAGCGATGCGGTTGTTTAGTTGTTGTAGATGAAGACAAGAAAGTGCAGGGGATTTTTACTGATGGGGACTTGCGTAGGGCTTTACAAAGTCAGCCAGCCTCTATTTTAGAGGAAATGATGGAAAATCTCATGACGCAGAAGTTTCTGGTGATCGAAGAAAAAAAATCATTATATGAAGCTGCTAAAATCATGCAGAGAAATACAAATCAATGGGTCTCAGTTCTTCCTGTTGTGCAGGGAAGTTGCCTTGTGGGGCTAGTGCGGTTGCACGATGTCATAGGGGCTAATCTTTAATAAGATTTTTTAAATTTCCATCAAGAAATCAATTAGACATATCTTAGGATCGATGTTATTTAGGCGAAATGTTATTCTAAAAAAAGTGAATAATTTTTCAAAAAGAGCATCACATGGATATAAAAAATCTAATTCTTATTATTGTGTTTTCTATCAGTTATTTAGCGATGATTTTTGAGTTTGTTGTTAAAATTAATAAAACAGCCGTGGCCCTTTGTTTGGCTGTTGTTTGTTGGTTGATTGAAGTGACCCTTTCTCAAAAACAGTATTTAGATGAGAGGTTAATTGAGCTATCTAAAGACGTTGGGGCGATTGCTCAAATTGTTTTTTTCTTACTTGCTGCGATGACTATTGTAGAAATCATAGATTCCCATCAGGGATTCCACCATATTTCAAAGTATCTTTATAGTAAGTCGAAAAGAAAAATGCTTTGGATTGTATCGATAGCAACTTTTTTTACTTCGGCTATTTTAGACAACTTAACAACTACAATTTTAATGATTTCTATTTTACGCAAGTTGGTCCCTCAAAAAAAAGAAAGAATAGTTCTTCTTTGTATGGTGGTCATTGCGGCTAATGCAGGGGGTGCTTGGACTCCGATTGGAGATGTTACGACAACGATGCTGTGGATTCATGGATCGCTTTCAACATTTGCAATTTTGAAAGATCTCTTTTTGCCAAGTATAATGTGTTTAATTGTTCCTTGTCTGATTTATAGCTTTTCTGCAAAAGGAGAGCATGCAAGACCTTCTTTTGAAAGTGAAAAGGTGAAGTCTCCAGGGGCTAGGTTAGTGTTTTGGGTAGGGATAGCTTCATTAATTGCTGTGCCTATTTTTAAATGGTTAACTGGATTGCCGCCTTTCATAGGCATGCTTTTTGCTTTAGCTGTTTTGTGGGTTATTACAGATTTTATGCATCATGGACATGAGGAAAGAGATCATTTAAGGGTCCCTTTTGTTTTCACAAAAGTGGATGTTTCAAGTTTATTATTTTTTGTAGGAATCTTACTTAGTATAGATGCATTACAGGCTGCCGGGATTTTGGAAAGTTTGGCACATTCGATGGAAAGATACTGTGGTTCTGATGTAGGAATGGCAACAGCTATAGGGCTTTTATCTGCCATTATAGATAATATTCCGCTTGTAGCGGCGTCTATGGGTATGTATGACTTGCAACAGTATCCTGTTGATTCGCATTTATGGAAGCTTATTGCTTATGCAGCAGGAACAGGTGGTAGTATCTTGCTGATTGGGTCTGCTGCAGGGATAACCCTTATGGGTTTAGAGAAGGTGGACTTCTTTGTTTATTTAAAAAAAGCGACTATTCCAGCCCTCTTAGGCTTCTTTGCAGGGATGGGAATTTATCAACTTTTTAGGTTTTTTTAAAAATTTTCGAAATTTTAAGAAAATCGGTTGCGATAAATTAGGGTAATTGTTTATTGTTTTGTTTCCTTTTAACGACAAGAAGAAAGGAAAGAGTAAACCGAAGAGTTTGCGAAAGGTGTTTTGACAGTAGAAGAGAAGTGATAATGCCAATAAAAATTTGAGCAAGCGAATTTAAAACTCGCTGAGCTCTCGTCAAAGAATTTATAATATATACTGAGAATTTGATCTTGGTTCAGATTGAATGCTGACGGCGTGGATGAGGCATGCAAGTCGAACGAAATAGTTTACTATTTAGTGGCGGAAGGGTTAGTAATGCTTGAGTAACGTACCTTTAACCTGGGGATAACGGTTGGAAACGACCGCTAATACCGAATGAGGTAGTGGCAGATAACTGCCGGCTATCAAAGTGGGGGACCGAAAGGCCTTGCGGTTGAAGAACGGCTCAAGTGATATCAGCTAGTTGGTGAGGTAAAAGCTCACCAAGGCTAAGACGTCTAGGCGGACTGAGAGGTTGACCGCCAACACTGGGACTGAGATACTGCCCAGACTCCTACGGGAGGCTGCAGTCGAGAATCATTCACAATGGGGGAAACCCTGATGATGCGACGCCGTGTGAGCGATGAAGGCCTTCGGGTCGTAAAGCTCTTTCGTGAGGGAACAAGAGAATCCGGTGAATAACCGGGTTCTTTGAGAGTACTTTATAAAGAAGCACCGGCTAACTCCGTGCCAGCAGCTGCGGTAATACGGAGGGTGCAAGCATTAATCGGAATTATTGGGCGTAAAGGGCGCGTAGGCGGATAGGATAGTCAGATGTGAAATTTCGGAGCTCAACTTCGAAGCTGCATTTGAAACTACTTATCTGGAGGGTAGGCGGAGAAAACGGAATTCCACATGTAGCGGTGAAATGCGTAGAGATGTGGAAGAACACCTGTGGCGAAAGCGGTTTTCTAGCTTATTCCTGACGCTGAGGCGCGAAAGCAAGGGGAGCAAACAGGATTAGATACCCTGGTAGTCCTTGCTGTAAACGATGTATACTTGATGT
>JBAWWQ010000159.1:0-4193 GCA_037146655.1 Chlamydiota bacterium
CTTTAATTTCTAAAAACCCAAAAGCCTATACCTATCTTAATGAAACCATAGAAACATTCCCTCATGGAGAAAACTTCTGCGCACTTATGCGAAATCAAGGATTCCATGACGTTTCTTTTAAAAAACTTACAGGTGGCATTGTCAACCTTTATCACGGGATGCGATGAGCTATTTGTCTCTTAGGTACCCAATCACTTTACAAGACCCCTTAAGCTACTTAGAAACAAAAAACCTTTATCCCAAAATCTTTTGGCAAAGCAGCTCTCAAATACGTATTGGCCTAGGAAAGCTCCTCTCTAGTGATACCCCTCCAATTTTTAATAAAAACAAAGACGATTGTTGGTTTGGTTCAATTCCCTTTATGGAAAATTCTTCTGAAAAAGAAGACCCGTGGAAAGACTTTATCTTCCCAGATTTTTTCCTTCCCTCTATCTATCTTGAATTAAATCCTCATGATTATACAGGGACAATCTCTTTCCATTATTTAGAAAGTGAAAGACCCCCTAAAGATCTTATTGATTCTTATATGCAAGATAGGGGCTCTTACCAACCTAAGTGGGATCCTTGTTTTCTAGAAAGAAAAGATAATCCTTCCTTTGATAAGTGGTCTTGTCTTATTAACAAAGCTTTAGAAACCTTTGAAAAAACACCTTTAAAAAAAGTAGTCTTAGCAAGGGCTACCTCTTTATTATTTAAAGAATCTATCAATCCCTTAAGCATCGTTAATCACTTAAAATCTCACACTCTTAACAGTACTTTATTTGCTTATATCCCCTCTAAAAATAGCGCTTTTATTGGCTCATCTCCTGAAACCTTCTACACACGTACGGATCTCAACCTTAAAACAGCAGCTGTTGCAGGCACTAGAAAACGAGGTCTTAATAAAGAAGAAGATAAATCTCTTTGTCTAGAACTTCTTCAGGGCGCTAAAGAAAAAGAAGAGTTTCAACACGTCGTCGATTTTTTTGAAAAAGTCTTATCTAACCTTTGTAAGCATTACGAAAAAACTTTAGATATCACCCTAAGACAAACAACAACTGTTCAACACCTCTATCATCAATTTCAAGGCTATCTTTATCCCTTTGTCACAGATAGTACTTTAATAGAAAACCTTCATCCAACACCAGCTGTGGGAGGTTTACCCAGAAATCTTGCTCTAACATTTTTAAAAGACAATGAACCTTTCCATAGAGGCCTCTATGCTGCACCCTTAGGATGGATATCCCAAAGTCAGACAGATCTTATCGTAGCAATACGTTCAAGCCTAGTTAATCATAATCAACTAGTGCTTTTTGCAGGTGTTGGTGTTGTGAAAGGATCTGACCCTGTAAAGGAATGGGAAGAATTAGAAGATAAAATTTCTCAATTTATAAAAGGGCCCTCTTATGCAAGATAACAGCCCCCCTTTATTAGAAACCTGGTGCTCTTGGATTGTTCAAGAACTTATTTCTCATCAAGTCGTCTATTTTTGTATAGCACCAGGTTCTCGCTCCACGCCCTTGGTATGCGCAATAAGTAACCACCCACAAGCTCAAAGCTTTATTCACTTTGATGAAAGAGCTTTAGGCTTCCACGCTCTTGGCTTTGCAAAAGCTTCTAAAAAACCCGTCGCTATCTTAGTGACATCAGGAACTGCTGTTGGTAATCTCTTACCCTCTATCATGGAAGCTCATGAATCTTGTATACCTCTGATTATTCTTACAGCAGATCGTCCATCTGAATTACAAGACTGTGGGGCCAACCAAACAACCTACCAAGAAGGGATTTTTAACCATTTTGTTAGATGGCAACAAACACTTCCTCATCCAGACTCTTCTTTTTCTAAATCTTACATTCAAACAACTATCGCCCAAGCTATCTTTAAAGCTAGTACAGATTACAAAGGTCCCGTTCATCTTAACTGCCAATTGAGAGAGCCTTTTTTTACTTCTTCTTTTAATCCCCCACTTGAAAATTTTTTATCTCAAAAACCCTATGTAACGCTTGTTCCTTCACAAAAAAACCTTTATCCAAACAACTGCAAAGAGCTTGCAAGCCTTATCAACTCATCTAAACAGGGCATCATCCTTCTTGGTTATGAGACGTTTCATACACAAGATGATTTGTCATCTTTTTATAAACTCTCCCAAAAGCTAAATTGGCCCATCCTTGCAGATGTGCTATCTGGTTTTGGAAATAATCCTTTAAGCATAGGTCACTGTGATTTATTTAAAGAAATACTACTTCCAGACTGCGTCCTTCACTTCGGAGGTCCCTTCGTCTCTAAAGAGGTCTTAGCTTTTCTTAAAAAAAGCCCTATCTCACACTACCTACATATTGCATCTTCCCCAAAAAGACAAGACCCAGCACATCTTAATACCCATCGCCTCCAACTCAATCCTCTAGATTTTTGCTTGCAAATAGAACCATATTTAGAGCAAAAACCTCAGCAACCTAAATTGCAAAATCTCCATAAAACCATCCAAATAGAGACCTCGTCTTTTTTTGAAAAAACCCCTCAATTTACAGAGCCACATATTTTTCATCTTCTTAAAGACTTCAATTTCTCTTCCTACTCACTTTTTCTAGCAAATAGCATGCCGATTCGAGATGCTTCTCATTTTTTCCACTGCGACTTTCCACCCAAGATGATCTACGGTAATAGGGGTCTATCAGGAATCGACGGTAATATCGCTACAGCTGTAGGTATCGCAAAAGCTATCAACCACCCCATGCTTGCGATCTTAGGTGATCAAACATTCCTACACGATCTAAACTCTCTCTCTCAAGTCAAATGCCTAAATCACCCTCTTATTATTTTAGTATTCAATAACCACGGCGGTGCTATTTTTACTCATTTACCTATCTATGAAAAAAAAGAACTATGCGAAACCTACTTTGTCGCTTCCCATGATTTGAACTTTGAATCAGCTGCTAATCTTTTTAAGTTGCCTTATAAAAACTACATCTCATTAGAAGCATTTAAAGAAGAATTTTCCACCATTTTACACTCCTCTAAGCACTACCTCGTCGAATGCACAACCTGTAAAGAAGATAACCTACATACTCGTCAAGAACTTAAAAAGTACTTAGCTACCCATGTTAAACATCAGCTGCTTTGGCAATAAGCAATTACCCCCTCTTATTTTTCTACATGGACTTTTTGGCTCAACCCAAGATTTTATTCCTATGATAGACCTTTTAAAAGAGCATTTTTATTGTATAGGAATCGATCTGCCAGGGCATGGTTTATCACCACCACTCAATCCTTTAAGTTTCTCAAGCATCTTAAATTATCTTCTAGATACCATTACAAGTCTTAATCTCCATAAACCCTCTTTAGTAGGTTACTCTCTTGGAGGAAGATTAAGCATGCTTCTACATCAAAAAGCACCAAGCTTTTTTCATAAGATCATGATCTTATCTGCTCATCCTGGCTTAACACCAGATGAACTCCCCAGGCGTATCCTCTTAGAAAATCATTGGATCAAGCTACTAGAAGAATTATCTCTTTGTGAGTTTCTTAAAAAGTGGTATAAGCAACCACTTTTTCAGACGCTTACATCTTCTCCTTTAATCTTGCAAAGATCCCAAGGAAACAAAAAAGCTTTTCTTAATATCATGGATGCCTTAAGACTCTCTAATCAACTCCCTTTATGGGATCATATAGATACAGCACAAGATACGTGGCTGTTTGTGTCAGGAGAAAAAGACAAGGTCTATACGGACCTCTACAAAAAACTCCCAGACTTATGTCAAAAAGCTACAATTATAAATGTTAGCCATGCCCTCCATTTGGAAGACCCTAAAAGCTGCGCTCTTCTCTTAAAGTATTGAAAAGACTAATTCTAAATTTTTTATAGAAAATCCCCTTGGCTCAAAAAAGCCAAAACCAACTCTTTTTGAGCCAGGTGGACCTGATTATTGCTCGGGATACCTACTTTTTTAGAAATCAGTCCTTGAGGTGTTTTATTAAATTTATTTTTAATCTTATAGCTTGTATAATTTTAACCACTAGACCCTCAGCTAGTTTAGTGTTGCTGTGTCTTTTTTTGCCGGCTTCTTGCAAAACAGGCCCTTTCAAGCGTGAAGTGCACAAGAGCCATAAACAGATTTATTTAAATAACCTCTAGTGCGCCTTGAGTATACCACATCTTTGGATAGCTTCTCAAACCTTTCAATAGGGGTTTCAAAATTAAGAACCTTTCTAGGCC
>JBAWWQ010000160.1:0-4188 GCA_037146655.1 Chlamydiota bacterium
AATTAAATGCATAACAAATAACAAACTAATCAAACTGTAATTATTAAATATTATATTGAATAAAAAATTGATTTGGTTTAACTTGTTACTTATTGAATGCAAATACTTAAATAAAGTTATTTTAAATAATTAAATTTGCAATTAGACTTAAATTAAATGAATAAAGCTGGTTATTAAGTGGACTCTACCCCATCTTGTCAGAAAAAACGTATCGTTATTTTAGGAGCAGGCTTTGGCGGCGTCTATACAGCTATGCACCTTGAAAAACTGCTTAAAAAACAAAACGACTATGAAATCATCCTCGTAAATAAAGAAAACTACTTTATCTATCAACCCATGCTTGCAGAGGTTGTAGGTGGATCTGTTGGTTTAATTGATACAGTGAGCTCACTTAGAAAGCTTTTACCTAAAACAACACTTTTTGTCCGTGAAATCGACAATATTGATTTAGACAAAAAAATCGTCTCACTCTCTCCCCAATTTTCTCATGCAGCTTATGAACTCCATTATGATCATCTTGTATTTGCTTTAGGAACAGTCACAGATTTCCGAGGAATTCCAGGGATCCATGAACATGCGCTTCCCTTTAAAACTTTGGCTGATGCGATAGTGATTCGTAATAGAATTATTGATGTCGTCGAATGTGCTGCTTCTGAACCAGACCCTATCATTCAAAAAGAACTTCTCTCTTTTGTAATCGGAGGAGGGGGCTTTTCAGGTGTAGAAGTCGCTGCTGAACTTAATGACTTTGTAAGGGCACTTGTAAAAAAATACCCTACTATTGATCCTACAATTGTCCGTGTTGTCTTAGTTCATAGTCAACAGCGTCTTATGGAAAAAGAACTTAGTGAAAGTCTTGGTCTTTATGCTGAAAAAATCCTGACCAAACGGGGTGTAGAAATCCGCTTTAACCAAAGACTGACCTCAGCCTCTTTAAATGAGGCGATTATAGATCATACAGAAATAGTTAGAGCAAAGACTGTAATTTCTACCGTCCCCTCATCTCCTAATCCACTCCTTGAAAAGCTTTCTTTACCGCTAGTTAAGGGAAAGATCAAAACAAATTCCTTTTTACTAGTTGATGGCTATGAAGATCTATGGGCTTTAGGAGACTGCGCCTTAATCCCGTTAGAAACAGGGAAATTCGCTCCTCCAACTGCTCAATTTGCTCTAAGAGAAGGGAAAACTCTTGCTAAAAATATTGTTGCTCAAATCCGCCGCACTCCGATGAACTCTTTTCATTTTAAAAGTCTTGGAATGCTTGGCGCTTTAGGCCATCGCAGTGCTGTAGCTGAGCTTTTTGGTCGATTTAAATTTTCAGGTATTCCAGCTTGGCTATTATGGAGAGCTATCTACTGGATGAAACTTCCAGGGTTTGATCGAAAAATCAAGGTAGCATTTTCCTGGATGCTAGATGCAATCATCCCTATAGAATCTGTTCAACTTAAGCTCACCCCTACAAGAGGTATTATTCAGCTCCATTATGAAGAGGGTGAGATCATTTTTCAAGAGGGTGACATAGGTGATTATCTCTATATCATTGTTGCAGGAAAGGTAGAGGTTCTTAAAGAAAAAGAAGGTCAGCAAGTTTGTGTAGCGACTCTTGGTGCTGGAGAATATTTTGGTGAACTAGCTATTCTTAATGAAAAAAGACGTTTTGCAACAGTGCGTTCTATAACTAAAGTCGATGTATTAGCTCTTCGCAAAGGTGACTTTGGAGCGCTTATGGCAAATCTTGAAAGTTTACGTGAGGGCTTTGAAGACACTGGGAAAAAACGTAAAGAAGCTCTTGAAAAATTCCAGCCTTTTAAAAAAGATAAAATCGCTTAAAATCGTTTCTAATTTTATTGACCAATTGCCTTTAGAGTGCAATACTTTAGTCATCTCCTCTATAACCTCTAGATGCCTCTATGCGCTCAGAAAATTTAAAATTAGCTATTACCTACGCCATCCTTGCAGCCTTTTTTTATGCTGTGTTAGGAACGCTCATGAAAATTACAGAGCAGGCAGGAACTCCTAACGAAACCCTTGTGTTTTTTAGGCAATTAATTGGTTTTTTTGCATTTATGCCGATTTTGCTCTATGACAAAAAACCTGTTAAAGCCCTTAAAACAAAAGCTCTCCATCTACATGTTATAAGAGTTGTTGCAAGCCTTTGTGCTATGTATTGTCTTGTATTTGCCTTAAAATACTTACCTCTAGTTGATGCCCTTTTGTTAACTTATACAAGGCCTCTTTTTCTTCCAATTATCGTTTTTTTCTGGTTTAGAAAAAAATGGTCAAAACGTACTTTTTTAGGGATTGTCATAGGTTTTCTTGGAGTAGCTCTTATTTTAAAACCCGACAAGAAAATGTTTGATATTGCAGCATTAGTAGGTCTTGCTTCGGCTCTTTTTGGTTCTATTTCTTTTACATGTATTAGAAAACTCACCAAGGTAGATCACACTTACACAATTTTACTTTATTATCTTATTTTATCGATTCCTGTGGCGCTCGTTCCTATGTTGATTCACTGGAAAACACCTACACAATTTGATTGGATCATGTTAGTGATGATCGGGCTTTGTGGTTTGATTTATCAGTTAACTTTAACAAAAGCCTACCAACATGCTAAAGCCTTCCAGGTCTCTTCTATTCTTTATTCTACTGTTGTTTTTGGGGCTCTTTTTGACTTTTGGCTTGGAGATTTCTCTTTAGACTACCTAGGCTTTACAGGTATTGCATGCATCATAGCAGGAACTATTATAACCATTACACAAAAAAACACCCCCTTTCCCCCGGAGTCTTCTAGACATCTTTCTTGAAAATAAAAAAGGTCTTTTTACTCAAAGTAAAAAGACCTTTAGAGAAAACAAAACTACTGAGAATTGCCGATAGTAATCCCAAGATATGTGGAATTATTGACAAATGGTCCACCAAGCAGTACCTGAGGCCATAGAGCATCATCATAGGCAAAAGTATAGATATAACCTAAAGCGTGTAGCGCTTTAGAATATAAATTATACCAGGGTCCTGTAGTTGTACCCGTGCCACTTAAAAGAGGATTTACCTTGTAATAACCAGCTTGATTAGAGACTAAAGAAGCAAGACTTACCGTATTTGTTGTTGGTAGTATCCCTGCCATAATAGCCTCCTGAAAAAGCTTACTTACAGCATCTTTTGCGGTTCCTGCTACAGGTTGATTGACTGGGTCAAAAAGGTTCAGCCCTTCAAAAATATTGTACGTTGTTGTGGATGTGGGTGTTGATCCACTATTAAGCGCTCGAAAACTAATTGGGGTATCAGCTCCGGGATCACTACTTGTAAAAGTAAATACATTACCAGAAGCTGTACCTACGTAATTATATGTTGCAGATGGAACAGTCGTTAATACAGTCATATTTAACGTAGGCGTTCCATCATAATAAGCATAAAGATCTGAAAGATAACTATATCCATAGGATGCTGAATCATCTAAATAATTTCTATCAAATGCAGAAGCTGAAATAGACTGTCCAGGTGATAAGCAACGAAGAACCTTTCCATTTTGTTTTAGGATAAGTTGATCCCACTGAGGATATTCTTTCGCAGTTGCTAATGTTGTAGCCAACTGATTCATGATATAACTTCTTGGTTGGTAAAGTCCTGTATTGGAACTTACACTTGTAGCACCAGCTAAATACCCATATAAAGGCATAGAAAAAGCACTTACTGCGCTAGCGTCTGTAGAAATTTGTGGGGACCCGGAGGCTAAATAAGTCAATTCAAATGAATCAAAAACTGTTGCATAGTTAGGATCTGTTGGGTTTGTGTAGCTAGGATGCTGAATGCCTCCTGCCACTACAGGCATATTTAAAGGAGATCCTATAGAAAACCACACAAGACCTGTCTGAAGTTGAGGGAGGTAAATAACACGCCCACTACTTCCTCTTGGAAGCGCAGATAATGGATAACTATAACTTGTAGCGTTTTCGCCTACTGTGGCCTTAACTAAAGTTGCTACACCATAATTAGAACCATAACTTATATCAATCTGACCCCATGATTGTGAATTCTTTCCCTTAATACCATTTGCTGTTAAAACAACATACACTTGACTATCAGGATACCCACTGTTATTGACAAGAACCATTGGAAGGAGTCCATTTTTAAAAGGAGGTGCCGGAGGATTTGATGGTGGGCTAAATGGATCTGAAGGCACAGGGAAAG
>JBAWWQ010000161.1:0-4185 GCA_037146655.1 Chlamydiota bacterium
AAAGATCAACAAGCATTAAGCCGTTTAATTTAAACAGCTTAATGCTTAAATTCCATTTCGCAACTAAAATCGTCTTATTAATTTTATATTAATAAATTGTTAAAGAATTGTTTATATAATAAAATTAAATTTAAAAACAAAGTATAACAACTAACATTTAGGTGATACCATGAGCGCAATAGATCCTATAGAGCCACTAAAACCTACTGGTAGTCATGAAATCATACAGCATCTGATAGAAACTCCTAGCCCAGCAAATGGCTTGCATAATCGACTTTCTTCTATTGCTGGAAAGGCTTTTCTTAATATCAGCAATGTGTTTTATGATTTTCAAAGTTCTGAAAGGGTTATAACAGGAAGAATTACACCGACCCACAATGATGCAAAAAATGCACATAGGGTAAATGATGCCACCAAACAAGCTATAGATAGCTTATCTATCCATAAAGAAGAGCTAAAAACATCTTCATCGCTTGTCGGTAGAGCCCATTTATATTAATCGCTACATAAAAACATCTAAAAACGCTATTCTCCAACGTTCTTTAACAAAGGAACTAGCATATGGCGTTAATGATTGGATGTGGTTATGTAGGAGAAAAAATTGCTACTCAATTATTAGATGATTCCTCGTTAACTATTACAACTCGTTCTACAAAACGTTTAAAGCTTTTGCAAACTCACTTTCCTAAAGTTTGCTTACTAAATGCATCTGATTTAGCTACATTTAAAACCCTTCTAGATAGTCATCGCTTTGTGATCCTAACAATGGCACCCGATACCCCACAGGATTATGAAAGCTGCTATTTACAAACGGTGCTTCATCTAAAGCACGCTATAGAAGGCAATACCTCTATAAAGCAAATCATCTACACAAGTGCTAGTAGTGTTTATGGTGAATGTCATGGCAACACTATAGCAGAAGAAGCCCCCCTTCAAGCTGCGACACCTCAAGGGAAAATCCTCATAGAGACAGAAAAAGTCCTTGAGTCTTTAAAATCAGAAGATCGTAAAATATGCATTTTTAGAGTATCTGAAATTTATGGCCCTGATCGCTCTATTAAAGCTCGAGTAGAAAACTTACTTACAAGAAAAGCTCCTGGAGATGGCTCTCAGCTAACAAACATGATTCATGTAGAAGACCTTGTTTCTGCAATACTTTTTGCTAAAGATCATCAACTAGATGGCGTCTATAACCTATCCGATGATGAACATATGTCTCGTAAAGCTATGTATGATGAAATATCTAAATTATATAATCTTGGATATGTAAAATGGGATCCATCTCTACAATCGCCCCATAGAGGAAATAAATGTCTATCCAACGAAAAACTCAAAAAAACAGGTTTTAGTTTAAAATTTTCCAGAAGAATTTTCTGATTTTTAAGGCTACTGAATTTTTTTATTAAAAAAGCAAAAGCATAATCGAAAGCCTGACTCAACTTAATGGAGCAAGACATGGGAAAACACACACTACCCACTCACAGCACTGATTGGCTTAATGAACAGTTTTCTGTTGTACAGGGATTTGATATTAGTACACTGTTTTTCAGCTATTTATGGCCTTCTTTAAAAGCTAAATTTCCAAAGATGCCAGAAGCTGATGTTGAAGTCTACGACCTATTTACATTTATTTGTATGGGATTTGAAACAAGTGCCGAATAGAATAAAGCTATCTACAGACTAAAAAAAATCAGAAAAGATGATCAAATAAACATGAAACTCTCTGCTCGCGATGTATTTTTTTGTTCTATTGAGTTATGTAAAATTTGTAGTGCACGATTTGAAGAAGGTTCTTATTCTTACGTAATCAACCTACTTGAAGACATGAATAACCACCCTGAAAACCATCTCTTTGAATGGTCTATTTGGGAAAAAGCGGTAGAAGATAGCTTTACCACAGAATTTCACCCATTTTCTTGGTTGCATGATTTGCGAAAGCCTGAAACAGAAGATTATCCATAAATGAGCCTAATCAAACAATCCCTACCCATTCCTGCCTATATTCCTGTAACTTCTATTTATACAGATAGTGACAATAGACAACTGCAGTTATGGCGTCACTTAGATCGTGGGCTTTTTGGGACTGTAATCGATCTCACAGGTAAGATTAATTACATTCCTTTTGAAAAACTCATAAATCCATGTGGCTCATCTTTAGAAAATTTCTTATTAGAACCTTGCTTAATGACTAAGTGGGATCTAGTCTATCAAGAACAAACCAATAAAATCATTGTTTGGCCACATTTACAAGCAGCAGGAAAATCTTCAGTAAAATCCATCCCTACAAAAAAGTCTATTCCTTTAGATCTTTGGAAAAAACCTACCTTTTCAGAAAAAAAAGAAAAATTAGGTCATATATTCAGAAATGAACTTGGTCACCTACCTAAGGATACTCCAGAAAATCGCAGAACTATCCTAGAAGCTGTATCTAAATCTGAAAACTTCATTGCAATGAATAAATTTAATGAAGCGCTTTATCTACAACTACTACCTGATGGCACTCAAGCCTGGGCCCTTGTTAATAAGGATAACATTATTGTTAATGCAGGCTGTAATAGATTCCCTAAAAAATACGTACTTGATCCTACCCACATTCAGGGGGGTAGATTAATGTCTATTAAGTATGCGATTGCAGAACCTAATGACACTGATCTAAAAATACGGACCCTATCAAATAAATTATCTAGATACCGTGATGCTTCTTCGGATAAAAAAGTAGCGCTTCAATCCTTAGCTTCTAAATCTATTCAAGGGGTAGGTAATATCACTGGCATTATCTCTAACATGTTTGATACAGACAGTGCAAATGCTGCTTTAGCGCATATTCTTTTTCTTCCCACAGAGGGATCTCTTCTTCTTTCTGATCCTGAGGTCCTCCAACTAGCTATTGAAACAGCTCGTGGGATTTTCTTATATAAAGAAGTACCTTGGTTTAGCCTTCACTTTAACTTTGAAAAATCACAATACCCTATTATTCACCCTGTCTATCAAAATAGTTTTGTTGGTTACACTATAGCTTTTCTTGATTACAGCATGAAAGCGCTCGTTAATGGTTGCTATTACCCTGAAGAGTTCGTAGTTAATTGGCATAAAAATCCTAACTTCGATGAAAGCTATCTCACAAAGAACCTGCATAGTTTTCATGAATATTGTAGTCAACATGGACAACCCTATCTCTCATTTAGAGAAATATTCAAAGAAATATCAGGTGCTAATCCCTCTGCTAATGAACAACCAACTCAAATTACCTACAATCTTGTAGCCAAACAAAATTCTATAAAACGCAAAGATAATCTTTTCCTTATCGATGATAGCTTTGATATCCAATTTTCTATTAAAGGAAATGCCATATCTGACGAGGGAAATCACCTACATCAATTTTTTACAGAGGCTGCAAATCGCATGAGGCTTCAAATGATCAATTTGATGCCAAAACTTCCCATGTATCAAAAACATATGCAAGCACTCTCTCTCATTAACTTTTTCTCCTATTACTACTCCACCTTACAAAAAAACGAAAAACTTCCCATTTTTCCTCTTATAGTAAACAAGGATTTTCCAAGCTGTCCTCCCACTTTCCCACCTCTAGCTTTATCTTTTTCTAATTACGAACAAATTCCCTTCGCATTTGATGCCTTTTTTGACTCACTTACAGCTGCCGATAAGGCTTATTTATTCGATGTTATTAAAAACAAAAATCCAGAAAAACTCAACCAAGCTGAACAGATAACTGCTAATGCTTTAAAAGCTTATATATTAAAAATAGCGCCTACAGCTGCATCACGTGCCAACACTGCTTGGCCAACTTTTGGATCATTTTTTTTAAATAAACTTCAGCTTTTACATGCCAACTTTGATCTCTCAATGAATAATGCTCTCGTCGTAAGAGATTGTAAAGCAAGCCTTATAGAACCTAACTCGGAGGCAATCTTATCACGTCTTTTATCACAAAATGACAGTTGTCTTAGACAAGCAGAACAAAAAATTATTGTCCTAGAACAAGAAATTGAACTTAAAAAGAAAGCAAATCAACCCCTTGATAAACTCTTATTAGATCTTAATGAAGCAAAAAAAAGCAAAGAGGGTGTAATTCTCAATACTACTGTAACTAAACTTTGGTTTGAAAATTCAGTTATAGCATGCGTTTGGGGGAAGTTATGCACTGTAAACTTAGAACAAATGACC
>JBAWWQ010000162.1:0-4183 GCA_037146655.1 Chlamydiota bacterium
CAAGCTTTAAGAGTCACCTCTTCAAGCCACCTCCTTTAGGGGGTGGTAGTTGACGGGCAACCTTGGTTGTTTTTTAGTAGGACAAAAAGTCCTACTTTTGTGCAAAGAAGTTTCTTAATTTCTTGATCACATACTGCTTGTTTTGGATTTTAAAGGAATCACCGACTTTTAGTCCTTTAATATCTTGAGCGAGTTTTGATTGGAAAGAAAGAATATTCTTTTCGGTATTAGCATCCCAAGGACCTAGTAGTGTATAGGAAACGGAAACGCCTTTTTCGTCCTCACAGTCAACAATTACACCAACATTTACTGCATCTAAAGAGATTTCATCTTTTACAAGAATCTTAGCTTTCCCGATTTGCTCAGCTAAAAATTTAAGCTCACCTTGCAGGCGATCTCTTTTTTCTAAAGCAAATTTAAACTCAGAGTTTTCTCTAAGATCTCCGTGTGATCTTGCAATCTCAATTTCCTTCGCATTTTCTACTGTTTCAATTGTTCCGATTTCTTCAATACGAGCTTTAATTTTGTTAAGCCCTTCTTCTGTTGTCCAAATAACCTCTTCTTCAGGTTCATGATCATCATATTTTTTTCTAAGTTTTTCTAAAGAAGGGTGGACGACTTCAGCTAAAGAATGGAAAATTTTAATATCATGGTTTGTGAAAGAAAGACATTTTGTTGATAGAAGAAGAAATTCTTTGACAGACTCAACGTCAGACCCTTGAAAAATCTTACGTAAAATTGCATAACGACCTGTCGTAATAAAAGTTAGCATTTTCTTTGTGAGATCTCGATTTAATGGACCTGATTTATCAAGAATGCTTAGTAGGATTAAGAAAGATTCTAAGAGACGATTTTTCCCATCTTGACTAGAAAGAGGAAGATTTTCTTTGGTTGACATGATCTTTTTGAAATACCAAAGTAGAGCACTTGGATAAAGTGTTGGATGCTCAAGCATTAAATTCAAACGTTCAACAACTTCTTTTTCGTGTCCATTGCTTAGTAATTCTTCTAGAAGATAATCCCTTAAAGGGTTTTGATCAACTTTAAGAAGCATATCTTGAAAAATGGCTACCCAATCTTTCCTATAGCTTTTAACATCAACAAGAGTGCGTTTTTTAAGGGCTATAATAGGGATGTTGGCAATTAAATGATCAAAGGAAGAGTATTTTTGAATAAGAGTTTGAATAGAAGAGGCGTTTTGAGTCGGATCTAAATCATGTAAGAAAAAACGAATTTGTAATTCTTGCTCGTCTGTAAGATGATCAGATGATAAAGCTTCTTGAAGTTTTTTATAAAGAGAAGCGCTAAATCCTTCATTTCTTGTGCTTACAGGGAAATCCCTTAGAAAAGCATAAACAAGCTGAATCAGATCATTAATGCTAGGCTCTTTTTCTAAGGCTTTTTGTAGACGTTCTTCGTGGCCAACTTCAATCTCTCTTAACTTGAAGTTTTCTTTTAGATCTTCAGGGACTTCAATTGAAGGCTCTTTTTTGATTTTTGTTCTTGTCGACTCACTTGGTCCACTCAGCTTCAGGGATAACAAGTTCACAAAGTTCATCTTTAATTTCTGATGCTGTTTTTGGACCTAAATCTTTTAAAAGCATTTTAATAAGTTGCACAGGGCGCTCTTTAGCGAAAATTTCTAATGCATCAGGATCCCCAAAGCGTTTTGCAAGGAAGTGATCTTTAGAAATGGGAATTAGTGTTTTAAAGGCATTTTGGAAAGACAAATCTTTTTTTCCTGCTACGTAGTCAAACTCTAAGCTTAGTTGTTCGCGCAAAAAAGAGACGTCCATGATTTCTCCCACGCCCCATCCAGCGCTATGGTAAACAAAGTTGCCTTTATGCATATGAGCTAGGAGTTCTAAGGCGCTAACAGAACCTTGGAAAGATTTTAAATCGCGTAAGCCAACAAGTTTGAGCATTTGATCGTAGTTTTTTAATTGACCATATTTTTTGCCAGCATATTCTAAAACGATATTTCTAAGATTTGGTTCGTTAGCAGATTGGATATCTACAATAAGTTTGAAAATTATCCAAGATTTTTCATTTTCTTCTAAATTCTTCCATAAAATTAAAGCTTTATCGACGTAACGTCCAAAAGCCTCACCGAATTCAGACTCTCTAACATCTTCTAAAATCTTGATAAACTCGTTTTCGTCAATTTCATCTCCGCAGCAGTACTCGTCCCATAAGCTTAAATAAGATGAATAATCTCTGTTTACAAGGTGTTGATGAAACTGTTTGAAATATTGCATGCCAGCCCTTCCTCATTCTTTTTTGACGTCTTTGGAAAAAACCAAAAATTTTTTAGTTTCTCTCTGCTTAAAATCAGGGATTATAGACACTTACTTAATTAAACAACATTGAAAAATAAAAGAAAGAGAGGTGGAAAGCCTTACCAGCTACACTTTTAAACTTCCCTAAAATTTTAAGAAAAAATAAAGAAGATAAGACGTTTGTCTATCAGAGTTTTTGAAGGAAGTATAAGCTTTGGGATTCTTCTCTTTTGTTAAAAAACAACTTACCACATTTGCTGCTAGGTTAGGTGCCTATAATTTTTTGTCGTAGGGTGAACCTTCTAAATTTTTATCAAACATTTATTTTAAGTAATTGAGTGTTTAATTTTTCAGCAGATTAAATGTGATTTTTTCAATTCGTTTTAAGGCGTGCATCACCACTGCGTTTACGAATTTTTTAGTAATTCACAAAAGGAAATAATATGACTAAAGAAATTATCTTGATTGATTGTAGGAGCAAGTTCGCCCTCGTAAATTAAAACAGGACGTATAGAAATTGTTTTTGAAATTTTGAGTGTTTGAATTTTTTTTGTGATTTCATCAATAACATCGACAGCTATTTTTTTACGAAATTTGATTTCACAGATGTATAGTGTATGTTTAGTTTGTATCAATAGGTCAATTTGACAAGCTTGTTTTTTTTTCGTTGCTTTTTGGAAGTAAGGGGAAGCGCTTATAACAGAAGAAGTTGGTATTTTTAATAAATGAATAATAGAGGGAAGATTGTTGAGGACAAGGTTTTCAAATTGAAGGCCGAGGATTGTTTCTAAGCCAGGAAGATCTTCTAGAAAAAGATCGTGAAAAATGCCTTGATCGATGAGTTCTTTTTTTGGTTTGATATATTTTAAATAAAATCTTAGGTAATTGTCTTTTAAACGAAATTTAAAGGTTTTTAAATGTTTCTTATTTTCATTCCATACATAGTCCTTGGAGACAAAACCTGATATAACAAGAGTATTCATTTGTTTTGTGAAGCCGCCTGTTTGCTTTATGCCTAATCTTTGACATAGCTCACTCATTTCCAAGCTTCCATTTACAAGTTCATTAATTATTTTGCAGTATTCTTGTTCTTTTTTCTCAAAAATATCTCGAAAAATCTTATTAAATTCCTCAACTAAAACACCTCCTTGACTAAAACACATTTTCTTGATGTTTTGTTCTGCTGTATGGTTTGGTTGGATTTCTTCTAAATATCTTGGAACACCTCCTGTAACACACAAAATTTTAAATTTTTCATGAGAAGAAATAAGCCTTTTTCCCCAAAAATTATTGGCTTCATGAAGGGGCATTTCTTGTAGATTAAGAACTAAAGACACTCTTCCTACAAATCCCTTGTCATTTAAGATGTTATCTTGGATCCACGATGAGACGGATCCGCAAATAATTAGTAGAAGCTCGTTGTTTTTTTTAAATTTCGTATCCCAAACACCTTTTAATTTACCTGCAAAATCTTTATCTTTTCCAGCCATCCAAGAAATCTCATCTAGAAAGATGGTTATGGGTCCTTGGGTTGTTAGGCCCGCTAGAGTCTCTAGTGCTTGATTCCAATTATCAAATTTTATCGGAGGGAGATTAAAATTAAGACCTAGTTGCTCTCCAAAATGGTCTAGTTGATTTTTGTTTGAAAGGTTTTCTCTAGGTGCTAAACCATAGAACTCAAAAAATTTAGTTTCTTTTCCAAAATGTTCAATTAATGTGCTTTTCCCGATTCTTCGACGGCCAGAGCAGACAATCATCCCAGCTATATTTCTATTTTTAAACTCCCTTAGCTGCTCTAACTCTTTCGTTCTTCCAAAAAACATAAATACTCGATTTTGCTTATTTTTTGACTTAAAAATAGCATTTTGTCAATTTCAAGTCAAAACAGACTTCTATTTTTTCAG